>WRMT01000183.1 GCA_009777005.1 Methanobrevibacter sp.
TTTACATAGTCAAAATAATAAAAAAATTTTTGACATTATCACATTTTACTTCTTATCATTTATTTTCATCAAAAAATATTTTTTTTAAGAAGTTTATATTGTTATTGAGAAATATATTACACTAAATATTTTTTTCATGAGAATAATTTTGATACAATCACTTTTTCTAGTAAAATAAAAAATTAAAAAAGTTGTTATTAATATGGTGGTTTGCAAAATTAATTTAATTTTATTTAATAAATTATAGGAATCTTTAAATTTATAATTTTATTTAAATTAATTTATTTAATAAAATAATGATTAATATAATTTATTTTTATAAAAAATATTATTAAAAATAAAAATATTAGTATTAAAATGATTATAAGGAATTATATCATGTTTCAACATTTTTACAGATTTTTTAAAAGACATATATTTTCCAAAAAATTTGTTTAAATTTTGGATTTTCATGAAAATAAATTTACAAACCACTATAATTTTATCATTCAGATAAACTCACTCTCTCGAATTTTTCTTCTTTTCCTAGTATTTTTGTGGCATCTACACCTACTTTAGTAGTTGTTCCATCAGGTAGTGCTGCAGGATCAAGAGTTGAACCTCTTGCTTTAGGGATGATTATTATATCATCATCACCTTTCACTCGAGTAGCTATTGCATATTCTAAATCTTGAGGATTAAAAATATTAATATCATTATCAACTACTACTGCATGTTTTAGTGAGGGATGAGCAGCTAGTGCTGCCATAATAACATTTTTCCCATCACCTTGTGTTTGTTTTTCTATAGCTATAGCTGCATGTAACCAACAACATCCTCCTTCTGTGAGAACAACATTTTTAACAGTTGGAACTGTATTTTTAACAGCATTGAATATTCTTGGCTCTTGAGGTAGACCTTGAAGTAGCTTATGTTCGTAACCAGCTGGCAAGATAGCATGATACATAGCATTGTCTTTTAAATGCATTTTACTCAAATGTATTACAGGTTCCTCTCTTACAATATCATAAGTATCTGTTAAATCAACAAAAGGACCTTCTTTTTCTCTTTCACCAGCTAATATCTTACCTTCAAATATAATCTCTGCTTCAGGAACTTTTAAATCATTTTCTTCACAATTATATAGTTTTAAATTCCCATTTTTAAAGGCATTAGCTACTTCCATTTCATCATGATCAATAGGAATAGATGTTGTTGATGAAAGTAATGTTGAAGGATCCATTCCAATAGCTATAGCTATGTCTAAATCTCTTCCTAATTTTTCACACTTTTGAAAATACGTGTATAGGTTTCTTGGAACTATTCTTACCACTAATTTATCCTTTCCAAGAACTAACATTCTATGAATTGAAGCATTTTGAACTCCAGTTTCTGGGTCACGAGCAAATATTACTCCTGAAGTGATATAAGCTCCACCATCACGTTTATAATGAGTTAAAACAGGAATTTTACTTAAATCAGCTTTTGAACTATTGTATTTATCCAAATTATCAAAGTTAACTACTTTTTTAGGGTTTTCAGTAGCTATAATGATTTTGTGGATTATTTCATTAACTGTACACCCTAGTGACTTAGCTATTTTTTCTCTTGTGTTGCATATTCCAGATATTACAGGTATGTCATAACCTTTCACATTATTTAGAATCACTATTTTTTCAGGATGTTTTTTAAGTAGTTTTCCTGCTTCATACTTAGCTGAAACCTCTTCATCTATTTTTAAAACTTCCAAGTCTGCTGCATTATTTTTTAAAAAATTTTCCATAAAATCACTCATATAATGTTGATTTAACAATGTTTAAGATTAAATAGCTGAAAATAAAGTTTTTAACTAATAACCGTTTTTAAAAATTTTACTACTCCTTTATTTTTTTAATTTAAATAATTATAAGTTATACTATTTTTTTATAAAAAAATAAAAAGTTAAGATGTATTAAAAATAAAAGGATTAATAGTATTAAAATTAAAAATAAAAGAAATTATTAGTATTTTTTTAAATTAAGACAATGATGATTAATTTTTCATGAAATAAATTAATATATTGCTTGTTTTTTAATTTAAATATTTTTTTAAATACTATTGGAATTTTTTATTTTTAATCATCAATTTTTTTGTTTTAATCTTTTTAAATTAGATTCAATCTCTTTATTTGAAATTCCTAAAATTTTTCCAGCTAATATTCCAGCATTTTCTCCATTATCTACTCCAACTGTTCCCACAGGAACACCAGGAGGCATATTTATCATGGCAAGTAAAGAATTCATTCTATTTAATTGATTGTAGCAAGGAACTCCGATAACAGGTTTTTCACTTAATGCTACTATTGCACCTGTAACATGGGCAGATAGTCCACTTACAGCTAAAAATAGCTTTACATCTTTCATTGATTCTATATATTCTTGGAATTTATCCGGATGTCTTACTGGTGAGAGGATATTCATATCATAGCTAATATTTAATTCATCTAAGACTTCACAAGTTTTTTTAGCTATTTCTATATCAGTATTACTACCTGCAATGACTGATACTAAAGGAGTTTTTTTGTTTTTAGATTCAGTATTGGAATCATTTTCTTTATTTTCACCTTTAGCTTCATATTCAGAAGATAGATTTTTCAAAAAATCTTTATTTAGATATTGTTCATTTAAAGAATTTATTAATTTCTCTTCGTCTTCTTTTACTTTCTTGTGATAGCTTTTTCTAAGTTTTGTTATGTTATTTTTTACTTTTTCATCTAATGTAGCAATTATTTGACCAGCTAATATTCCTGCGTTTTCACCTCTGTCAATTCCAACACTAGCTACTGGAATTGGAAATGGCATTTGGGCAGATGCATAAAGTGCATCCAATCCACTGACTTTTACATCAACAGGAACTCCAACCACTGGTTTGTAGGTATAAGAAGCTATTACTCCTTGTAAATGTGCAGATAAACCAGCTATACCTATAAAAACTTCAACACCTTGTTTAGTTCCTTCTATAACTAGTTTTTTTACTTTTTCATGTGTTCTATGTGCTGATGCTACTTTTAAACTATATGGGATTTTAAGAGTTTCTAAAATGTCAATTGCTTTTTCAGCTATTTTTTTATCACTAGCACTTCCAAGAATTATCATTACTTTGGGGGTCATTAAATGCACCATAAATTTTTTAAAATTAGTTTTGATTTTTTAAATTCTTAATAAATTTTTTTATTTAACAATGATAGACTTATTTTTAGTTAGGATTTGTTAAAAACCTTTAAAATATTTTTTGAACTATTATTACTTAATATTTAAATATAAACTTATTAATTATTAAAAACTAATTAATTTTTTTAATATCCATTAATATTTTAATTTAACATTATTTAAATTTAATATTTTAAGCTAGTTTTTCTATTTGTCTCTAATTCTTAATTTATTTATTAAATGTTTATTAACCTTCTTTTTAACATTAATTAAAAATTCATTAATTTATTATTAAATGTTTCTATAGGAAATTTCACAATACTTTATTTATTATTAAATCTTAAAAATAAGATAAGGTATTGATGATGGTTAAAATGATTTTCATATTAAAAAGAGAGTAGCTATTATTTTTTAGTTAGAAAATTTATATAAAATTGTTATTATAAATTAAAATTAGTATATTAAATATTTGAGTTTAAATGTTTTAAATTTATATTATTAATAATTAAGATTATTGATATGTTGGATTTTTATGTTAAATTGTTTTAAATTCATTTTATTATAAATTAAGATTATTGATATGTTGGATTTTTGGGTTTAAATTGTTTTAAATTCATTTTATTATTAATTAAGATTTTTAATATATTAAATATTTGAGTTTAATTGTTTTAAATTCATTTTATTATAACTTAAGATTATAATAATTAAAATATTAGGAAATTAGTCTTTAAAACTTTAATTAGCTATTTTATATAGGATTATAATTTTAAAAATAAATATTCTCATATGATAATAAATTTTTTAGATTTCACGGTGTTTTTGAAATAGAGGTGTAAATTTGCCTTTTATACTTGTAATTTTATTATTTTTATTAAGTTCAATCACTTCATCTAATAAAAAGGAAGAACAATCTGTTTCAGTGGTTATTCCTGCATTTAATGAAGAAAAAACAGTTTCAAATGTGGTAAATGTAGTTAAGGAGTTATCTTATGTAAGCGAAGTAATAGTTGTTGATGATGGATCTTTTGATGAAACAGTTGAGGAAGCTAAAAAATCAGGAGCTACTGTTATTTCTCATACAAAAAATCAGGGTAAAGGTTCAGCTATTAATACAGGATTTAGACATTCAAAAGGAGATATTGTAGCATTTATTGATGCAGATATTTATAACTTTGATTATGATAAAGTTAATAGTATCATAGAACCTATCCTAGAGGGAAAAACAGATATTACTAAGACTAAATTTTCAAGAGAAAGTGGGCGTGTTACAGAGCTTACAGCTAAACCATTATTAAAGTTTTTTTTCCCAGAAATCTCATTTGAACAGCCACTTAGTGGACAATTTGCAGGTAAACGTTCAGTACTCTCTAAAATTACATTTGAAAAGGATTACGGCGTTGATGTTGGGATTGTTTTAGATGCTGATGTACAGGGTATTCGAATAGAAGAAGTTGACATTGGCGAGATTAAGCATGATATGTCTCCATTGGCGGGATTAAATGAAATGGCTAATGAAGTGGTTAGGACTATTATTAGCAGAGCTATGGAATATGGCAGAGTTACAATGATGGATTCCATGGGAAACTATATCCGAATGGCAACATTAGGTCTTTCACTTATTATTTTAGGCATATTTTCTTTGTTTTTTGTTCAAGGGATTCCACTTGAGATAGGAATGGGTATTGGAATAGTAGGTTTGGCAATAGCTATTTATCATCTTTTTAAACTTATTTTAAAATCATTTAAAATGTTTAAAAATAGACCTAAGGGAAATCTTTTGAGATCTTTTTTAAAAATGCATTTTTCAGTAATAATTTCGGCGGTTGTGCTGATTTTAATGATTTCAACATTTATAAGCACGGCTAACATTCATGATGGAAAAATATCAATTGAACCAATATCAAGAACTCTTGTAATATTTCCAGGATCAGATCAACCAATATATGTTAGAGGGCCTTATAAAGTAGATAGTGCACTTGAAAATGAAATAAACATTATAAGGATGCCTGAAGATGCTTTAAAAACTTTAGAACTTAGATATGGAGATAGTTTATTAATAAATGACCAATATTATACAGTAAATAAAACAAGAGATGGAGAAGCTAATATTTTAAGATTACCTGAAGGTGTTAGAAGAAGTTTTGATGTCCATGTTGGAGATACAATATCTGATGGACATGTTAAAGGTATTTTTGAGGGAATAAGAGTAGAACATCTAATAAATTCTACTAATGCATCTAATGTAGCATTAGCTAATGAATATTTCATCATCAATTCAAGAGTAGTTAATGGCTATGTATTTGAGATTTATTTAAACAATAAGTTGATAGATAATATAACTTGTGCAGTTACAAATGATTCAGAGTATAGTATATCTGCCAATGGTTATAATTTAAAATCAATACCTATGGAGGATATTAAAGTAAACAATAGCTTTTTTGCATACTATGGAGATCACATTATTGAGATAAAAGTTGCAGACAAAGTTTCAACATCAAAATATTTTCTTCCAAATAGAACGGGGTCGTTTTTAATCTTTGACTTTAATTCCATTTATTAAATTTTATTTTAAAATATAATGATGGGGTTTTATTAGTTTACACATCAAATAATAAAATTATCATTAATATTTTAATCAAGATTTGAATAATTATCGTGTTTATAGTATTTTACTAATGTATATAATAAATAAAATTTTCATGAATAATGCTAAAAATCTTTAAATTAATAATGCTAAAAACCATTAAATTAATAATGCTAAAAATCTTTATAATTAAATTTAAAAATGATTATAAGATTATTATAAAAAAATATTTTTTTTATAAATGTTAAAAAAATTTGCTAAGTTACTATAACCTATGTTTTGATTTTAATTTATAAATAAAAATTTTATTATTCTAGTAAATTGTTTATATTATTTATTATCTTTTTAAATTTGTATTTTTCCTATTTGAAGTTTAAAAATTACATGTTTAATAAATAATTCATTTATAATTAAATTTTTAAGTGTATAAATAATTTTATATAATATTATATAATTAAAATAATTTTTATCAAATATAATTTTTTAATAAAATTGGCAGTGTCAAATACCCTACTGATTTGAAAATTTTTTTTATTACTAATTTTTGTTTTTATATGATTCTTTTTTTATGTTGCTTGTTTTTGAATTGAAGCGTTTTCTACTCTTTATTTTTTTG
>WRMT01000184.1 GCA_009777005.1 Methanobrevibacter sp.
AAGACGATATGAATTAAAAGTATTGACAGAGATGTTACTAAACAATGATTTCATTTAAACATGTTATTCAGCAAAAACACTGCATACAAACAAAATTTTCATATCAGTAACATATTTGACACTGCCATAAAATTTAATTTTTTAATAAAGTTTAAAAAGATAAATGTAGGAAATTATAGAAATTTAAGTAATAAATTATGTAAGTACTATATGGTATTAAAAATAAATTTATAACGTTAAAAATCGATATATTCTCTTTAATTTATAAATACTTTTTTAATTTTAAATAAGGAATAATATTATGAATCAAAAGAAAAATAAAGTTTATAAGAACTTATTTTAATACTATTTTTAATAATTGTCCTGTTATGATTTATAAAATAAAATTTATATTATTTTTATCATAGAACATCATCTTAAGAAGTCCATATGATTAAATCATCTAAATTCTTTTTCATAAATTGAAAAATGTCCATTGGACATTATTTCATTATATCCTTTAAGTTTCAAATTATTATGTTGGGATATAAAGTATGTCCCATTGTTTTCTTCCATTTTTTCAATTAAATTATTTATTGCCGACTCCTGTTTTAATGGATTATTAAAATATATGACTTCTTTTTTTAAATACCATGTAAATATTTCTCCTTTATCTGAATAGATTATTTTATTTTCATAATCCGGATCATGATTTTTAAGCCATAAAACACATTCATTTGCATCATTTACCAAATCTGGATTTTTAGACATTGTTAATTGAGTAAAAGAAAAAAGTATCAATAGTATTGTCATCAGAGGCAATATATTTTTTTTATATTTAAATTTCCAATCTTTTACTAAATTACTCATTCCAAAAACTATAAAAAATGCAAAGGGTGGAGTCATGGATAAAAAATATCTAAAACCTTTCACTGAATGGGAAGAGAAAAATATCAGGTATGAAAAAAACCATGCATACATTAGTAAATCATAGCTAAAATTTTTACAAACTTGTTCATTGTTTTTATGAGGAATTGATTTTATAACATGATTAAACAAAAGTGAAAATGTAAAAAAACAGATAAGAACTAAAATTTCACTATAGATAAATGAAACTTGACCTACTGTTAGAAATATGATGGCGAAAGATAGTATATTAATAATAAAAAGTTTTTTAACTATTTTCCTACCATTTAAAAGATTTTTTTCTTTAGGTTCATAATTGTTGTAATTTTCATGAGTATGATTGTTGTAATTTTCAGGTTCATTATTGTTGTAATTTTCATGAGTATGATTGTTGTGATATTTTCTTAAAATATTTTTAATTTTTTTATATATAGGAATTAAACTATATATGCCTATTAATAAGATAATACCTGCTAATATTAGATCTAATATTATCCATGGAATGTTTTTTTCACTATTAATTATGAACAATGGGACGTTGATAATATAATAAAATATATTAATTCCCCAACTTGTTGAAGAGCTAATAACTACTTCTTGAGCTTGATTAACAAATCCTACAGAGTTATTTGAAAGATAATTATAAATAAATGGAAGTACACACACCAGCCCTAAAAAACATCCTCCCATGAAATTTTTTAAATATTTTTTTATATTAGATTTAACATTGGTTTTTGAAAGTAAATATAATATTATTAGAGGAAATACTAATCCTCCTGTGTATTTTGCAAAAAAAGCTAAAATAGCTAATGGCAATCCTAAATAAAAGTATTTTTGATTTTTTTCTGTAGCTAAAATAATGAAATATAGGGAAAATATTGTTAATGTTACACTTGGAATATCAATACTTCCACTTGCTGCCCATTTCAAAACTATTGAAAGTGAACCCCATAGTATAGCTCCAAACATAGAAAATTTTTCATCAAATCTTAAATTTAACAATAAATACATCCCAATTATTCCAAAAACATAGAAAACTCCTGTGACAAGGTATATAGCTGTTTCATTTATAAATCCTAGTCTAAATACTAAAGATGTTAAAAAAGGAATTAAGGGAGATAAATTATTCAGATAATTATAGCTATTTCCAACAATATGGTTCCCAGAAAATTCTAAAGATTGAATAAGGTAGAGATACATGTCAAGACGATTATAATCTAATATCTTATATTCTGTGTTAATAACAATTAATAATGTCATTATAGCTATAGAATAAGATAAAATTATTAAAAAAGGTATTTTTTTTCTATATTTTTCAAAAATGGAATAAAAAAAGTCAAAATTTATTTTAAACAGCCCCATTCATGTAAAAAAATATAAATAAAGATTAATAATAAGGTCCATGATATTGAGGGTAGGTGAATATTACCTTATTTATTGTCTTGGAAATAAAATTTTGAGAAATAGTTTTTTTTTTAAAGTTTTAATATTAATTTACTAAATAATCCAAATGGTAATAATTTATATTTTTTTATAAAAGTTGTTTTTATCCTGTTTTGGATGATTGTATTTTATATTTTTTTTATAAAAGTTGTTTTTATTTTATTCTGGAGGATTATATTTAATAATCTTTATAAAAATTATTTTCAATATAATTTAAATGATTATAATCCATACTTTCAAATAAAAATAATTATCATGCCTTTATTTTAAAAATTAAGATAAATGAATAGATTTTCAGAAATTTATAAAAGTTGTTTTTATTTTATTCTGGGGGATTATATTTTATATTTTTTATAAAAATTATTTTCAATATAATTTAAATGATTATAATTCATATTTTTAAATAAAAATAATTATTATTCATTTATTTTAAAAATTAAGATAAATGAATAGATTTTCAGAAAATTAACTTTTTTTGTAATATATTAAACTCAAACTTTTATTCCAAAACTATAATCAATTTATTTTAACTTAAGTAGATGGAGGAATAATAAAAATGTGAAATAATTTCTCGATTATAATTTAGTTAAAATAAATTTATTCAACAAATGAGCATAATCCTAATAAAGTATTTTAATTAATAATAAACTTTAGTGGCTTCAAATAAATTATTATAAAGACCTAAAGCAGCTAAAGCACCGATTTTCCCTTGATTTCCAGTAATGGATACTAAAGGGATGTTTAAATCATTAGCTACTTTTTCAGCTTCTTCAATTGTAATCATTCTGGTTTTGGCATCCATGGCATAATTTTTTAATTCTTTAGGAATTTGTATGCCTTCTAAAATAGCTATAGCTGTTTCATCAGAAAGAGTATTTTCATTTAATAGGCTTATAATTCTATTAATCAACCGTTCTTTTTGGTTAGGGAAAATTGCAAATGTTAAAGCTATTGAAACTGAATTTTGTGTTTTGTTTGGATTATGGGGGTATAATTGGACTATAACATGGTCTAAATATTCAAAACCTTCTTTTTGCAGTTGAGTAGCTATATTATGGGCGGTTGTCCAAGTAGCACCTTCTTCTTTTGTATCGGTATCATCAATTCCAATGGTTACTTTTTTCATTATTGGTGTTATTACTGAAGCTTTACCAACTTTAGAACCTCCTCCTTCATTTAAAAGCTCTATATGATCAATTCCTTCAGCCATTCCACGACACATTCCAGCTCCAACACCAGCACCAGCTAATCCACTGTGTGTGACTTTAACAAAATCATTTTCGACGCTTACTTCCTCTATGCCTGCAGCACTAACACTAGCTTTTAAGTTTAAAGGAATTTTACCTACTTTTGTGAGAAATACATGCTTATTACCATCTCTATAAGCTTTTAAAATAAGGTCACTATTTTTTTTATACTGATTCACTAACCAATGAGAACCAGAAATACAAGGGTGGTATTCAATTATTTCTACAAAGTCTCCATCCACTAGAGTCATTACTTTTTCATAGGGAGCAATCCAAGGATCTTTAAACTTTCTTTTCAAATCTTTAGGCTTTAAAATTTCCATAGAAATCAGCACTATTAAACAATATAGAATAGATTGATATATCTAAATTTTTTCCAGTCTACTACACATTTTCACCGCAGCTTCAACAGCTCTCTTACCATAGTCCACACGTTTGTGAGCATCTAATCTTGTCATTCCTGGACCACTTATTCCTAGTGCCACAGGTTTTTCAAATTCAAGAGATAAATCAGCTATTTTACGAGAAGCATGTTGTGCCACGATTTGGTCGTGGTCTGTAGAACCTTCTATAACTGCTCCTAAAGTTATTACTGCGTCAATGTTCTCTTTTTCCAATAGTTTTTTTATAGCAAGAGGCATATCAAAAACCCCAGGAACAGGAATAATTTGAGTTATTTCACATTCTCGAATTTTTGCTTCTTCTTTAGCTAATTCTAACATCATATGAGTTAAATCATAATTGAATTCAGCTACCACTGCCCCTATATTATATTTTACCATTAGATTCCTCCAATCAAATCAAACTTAAAATTTTATTTCTATATTATATTTAATTAAAATATAGCTATTTTTTTTTAAAGCTATTGCCTTATACAATCATTTATAAGGTCATTGCTTTATACCATCATTAATAAAAAACCAGCAACAGCACTCATAACCATAATTATTATGATCATTATGGCTGCAATTTGAGCCCAAGCCATAATTAACCTCCAATTTTTTTAATAATTTTTTTTATTTATCCTATTTTAAAACTATAATCTTTTTGATAATAGTTTTTTTAACTCAATATTTGAGATTTTTTATTTATTTAAAATTTTTTTTATTTGTTTTAAAACTATAATCTTTTTGATAATAGTTTTTTTAACTCAATAATTGAGAATTTTTATTTTTAAAAATTTTTTTTATTTAAATATTAATAATCTTATATTTTTTTATTTTTATAAATTTATGTCTTTTAAGTTATTGTTTTTTATAAGTTTCTTTTTAAAGTATTAGCTAGAAAAAACTTTAGCTATTTCTTCAATAGAATTAACTAATTTTTCAATATCCGACATATTATTGTAATAATGAACAGATGCTCTAACTGTACTATTTGCATTAAAATGCTTCACTCCTGGAATAGCACAGTGAAAACCACTTCTAACACAAATATTTCCAGTTTCATCAAGGATTTTAGCTACATCATAAGAATTTATCCTATCAATATTAAAAGATACAATACTATGTGTATTTTTTTTATTACCATATAAGATTAATCCTTCAATGTTGGATAGCTTATCCCAAATATTTTTTGTTAAACATGAGCAGTGTTTTTCAATATTCGATATTTTTATGTTGTTTATATAATCAACAGCTGAACCTAATCCTATAATTCCACTTATATTTTGAGTTCCACCTTCAAATTTCTGTGGAACCTTTTCTAAGGTAAAATCTTCTCCATTTACATTAGTTATAGTTCCACCACCAAGATTTGTTGGCTTTAGTTCATTAGCTATATCTTCTTTTAAATATAAAAATCCAGTTCCTACAGGACCTAATAATCCTTTATGTCCTGGAAAAGCCATGAAATCAGCATTTACATTTTTTGAATCCATTTTCACATGACCTAAGGACTGGGCCCCATCAACTAAAAATAAACTATTATTTTCATGAACTATTTTTTCTATAGCTCCAATATCTTGAATAGAACCTATTGAATTTGAAATATGGGTAATAGCTACTAATTTGGTCTTGTCATTTATATTATCTTCAATATCTTCTTTTTCAACTATTCCCTCGGAATTTGCTTTAATGATATTAACTTCAAGACCAGTTTGTTTTAGATTTAACCAAGGTATGAGATTGGAATGGTGTTCCATGTTAGAAATGCATATATTATCTCCTTTTTTGAAACTTAAACCATTAGCTACTATATTTATAGCTTCTGTAGTGTTTTTTGTGAAGATGATTTCTTCTTCTTTTGCATTAATAAACTTAGCTATTTTTTTTCTAGATTCTTCAACTTTATTACTTGATTTAATAGCTATTCTATAAGCACCACGACCAATGTTGGCATTGTACTTAAAATAATATTCATTCATAGCTTCTACTACTTGCTTTGGAGTAAGACTTGTACTTGCAGAATCTAAGTAAATTAAATCATTTAAGATTGGAAAATCTGATCGCACTTGTTTTACACTCTTCATAGTCTTTCCCTGCTTTTCATAGATTTGAATATTTAAATTATAGCTTTTGAAGAAGTTTTTTTTATTTTAAAAGGGATAAAGTGAAGTTTTTCTTTTAATTTAAAAGTTTTAACTTTTAAGGTTTGAAAAACCAATTTTTCCTTTTTTATACTATTTTATTTATATTAAAAATATCTTATTGTCGGATAAAGTCAGGAGGTTTCCCTCCTGAATTCTCCTAAGAACGGCTCGTGTCCCTTTCAAGACAAGCCGCTCAAGCATATTTTTATCCTAAGTAATTATTTTC
>WRMT01000185.1 GCA_009777005.1 Methanobrevibacter sp.
TAATTAAAAAAAAATAAACATAAAACATTCATTTATATTGACAAAATTTAATTAAAAATAATATTTATTAAAAAAATATTGTAATTAAAAAAAAATAAACATAAAACATTCATTTATATTGACAAAATTTAATTAAAAATAATATTTATTAAAAAAATATTGTAATTAAAAAAAAATAAACATAAAACATTCATTTATATTGGAAAAAAACAATTAATATTAAAAAAAATGATTAAAAAATTAAATCATCCCATATTGAACTGTAGCACAGTTTTATTTTGATGAACAAAATTTGATATATTAAATTTTTTTTAAAAACTTTTAATTTTTATTTATTGGCTGATTGAACAAAAATTGTGTAGCAACCTCATATTATTAATATATTCTTGAAAAAAATAATAGTTTGTAGAAAGAACGGTTTGGGTGGAGATTTAAGCTCAAAAAAAACTGTGTTTTTGATGTTCATATCTTAACCTCCACCACAGGTTTATGATCCCAAGAATAAAAAAAACATAATTTTGCTTGAGGAAAAAATATTATGAAAGTTTCACTTGAAAATGATTCATAAACCAAGTAACTTATTAAGATATCTTTTAGTATATAAATTTAACTTTGATTTGAAAGAATTCTATAACTAAATCAATGAAATATTTCATTCATAGATGAATTTTAAAAGACTAACAATATATAAATAAATAGTATGAATTCTTATGCTTTTAATACAATTACCAACAATATAATATCTTTCACAAAAACATTAAAATGCCATGGAAAAAGGATGGTTATAATAAAAAAATCTTTTAAATGTTTTTTATCAAATATGCTTATACTTATACTAATTAATCATTATTATTTAAGGTGTATCTATGTCAAAAATTAAAATTCCCATTGCTAATCCTATTATTGGTGATGAAGAAATAGAAGAAGTTGTAAAAGTTTTAAAATCTGGTTTTATTGCCCAAGGTCCTAAAGTAGCTGAATTCGAAAAAAAATTTGCAAAATTTGTTGATGCCGAGTATGGAGTAGCTACAAGTTCAGGTACAACTGCATTGCATACAGCTCTCATATCTTGTGGAATAGGAAAAGGTGATGAGGTAATTACAACTCCCTTTTCATTTGCAGCTACTGGAAATTCAATACTTTATACTGGAGCAAGACCAATTTTTGTAGATATTGATTTTGACACATTTAACATAGATCCCCATAATATTGAAGAAGCTATAACCGATAAAACAAAAGCTATTATGCCAGTTCAGTTATATGGTCAAGTAGCAGATATGGATAAAATCTCTAAAATAGCTAAAAAACATGACTTATTTGTAATTGAAGATGCAGCACAAGCCCATGGAGCTATTTATAAGGATAAAAAAGTAGGATCCCTTGGAAATATGGCTTGTTTCAGTTTTTACCCAACAAAAAACATGACAACTAGTGAAGGAGGGATGATAACCACGGACAATAAAGAATTAGCTGAAAAAGCTAAAATGATAAGGGCTCATGGTGAATCAAAAAGATATAAACATGCCATTTTAGGATACAATTTTAGAATGACAGATATAGCAGCAGCTATTGGTCTTGCACAACTTAAAAAGATTGACAAATTAAATGATAAGAGGATAGCTAATGCTAATTATTTAACTGAAAATTTAAAGTCAGTCAAAGGAATAGCTACTCCTAAACAGCTAAATAATACAAAACATGTCTATCATCAATACACAATTAAAATCACTCATGGAGATAGAGATGATTGGGTAAAGCTATTAAATGAAAATGGAATAGGAACTGGTATTCATTATCCAATCCCAATTTACAAGCAAGAACTTTATATTGAATTAGGTTATGATGACCATCTAAAAAATACAGAAAATGCAGCATCTAGTGTTATTTCACTTCCAGTTCATCCAAGCTTAGCTAAAGAAGATTTAAAAAGTATTGTAAAAGTATTAAAAGAAATTTCTCATAAATATTCTAATTAATAATTATGAACTCTTTATTTTTAACTTAAAGGTTTTCAAGTATTCACTTTATCATAGCAAAAAACTAAATCTATTGGATTTAATTACATTTTTATCCTTCAAGGACTATATTCTATTTAGCACTCAGCTATTCAATCATCTCATTAACAGTAGCTATCTTATCCTGTAATCCACGATCCTTTTTATCTCTTCGATCATCTATTTTTAAAACTGTGAAAACCCTATTAGCTCCTACTTTAAAAACAGCTTCTTGGGCTGACTTAATAGCTTCATAAAGTTCATCTAAATTTTGAGCTTCTATTTGAGTTCCCATTCCAGTGAGTTCATATTTAAGTCCAGAATCTTTAATAGCCTGAACTGCTACTGAAACATAGTCACCTAAATCAGTTCCTTCAGTTCCTATTGGAACAATACCAAAATCTACAGTTATCATACTTAATACTATGTATTTTTCAAATATAAATTTAATTATTATACTCAACTAGAAAAAATTAATTATATAAATTTTTAAATTAAATAAATGATTTAATGTCAGTTTTAAATAAAAAAGAATTTAATGAAAAGCTATTTTCTAGAATCGAAAAGCTAATAAAAGACTATAAATTAGTTGAAAAAGATGATTCAATAGCTATTGCCTTATCTGGAGGAAAGGATAGTGTATTAACCTTACATGCATTAGCTAATTATCAAAAATCTAGTAAAATTGATTTTGATTTAGTAGCTATTTGTGTAGATGAAGGAATAAAAGGTTACAGGGAAGATGGAATCACATCGGCAATAGCTAATGTGAAAGAACTGGATATTGAGCTTATTCAAAAATCTTTTGAAGAAGAACTTAAATTTACACTAGATGATTCTTATTCTCATTTTAAAAGTGCTTGTATTCCTTGTGGAGTTTTTCGTAGGAATATTTTAAATAAAACAGCTTATGATATTGGAGCTGATAAAATAGCTACTGGTCATAATTTAGATGATGAAATACAGTCATTTTTAATGAGCTTTGCTAGGGCAGATACTTTAAAGTTTTCAAAGTTTGGACCAAAACTTGATCAGATACATCCTAAATTAATTCCAAGAATCAAACCATTGTGGAATACTCCAGAAAAAGATGTTGGAACCTGGGCTATAATGAATAATATTAATATTCATCTTGATGAATGTCCATATTCAAATTTATCACTTAGAGCAAAAACAAAGAATTTTTTAAATAATATGGAATCTAAATATCCTAAATCTAAATTAGCTATAATGGAATCTTTTAAAAAATCTTTTAATATTAAAACTCCAGTAGCTAAATTAAATGAATGTAAAAAGTGTGGAGAACCGTCTTCAGCTAATGTTTGTAAAGCATGTGAAATAATAAGCATTATAAACAATAGCTAAATTAAAAAAAAAAAACTGTTTATTTATAGTATTTTACTTAAGTGTATATAACAAATAAAATTTTTATGAATAATGATAAAAATCTTTAAATTAAATTTAAAATGATTATAAAGATTATTATAAAAAAATATTTTTAATAAATATTAAAAACTTCGTTTTTAAACTTTGAAAAATCTTTGATTTATCAATGTTAGAAAATCTTCAATTTTCTAAACTTATAAAAATAAAAAATTTTTTATAAATATTAAAAAAATTTGGTAATTTAATATAAAAATAAAATAGAAAAAACAACAATAGCTACACTTATTAAATTAGGAAAAATAATTATTCAAAACTATATTTTATAATCTCTAATCTAAATAAAAGCATTAAGATTATAAATAGTTCAATTTCACTTAAAAATTACAGTTCTCGAGTTTAACCTGAAAACCTTAAAACAAGGCAGAATATGCCTAATATAAGAGTTATAACTACTACTTGTTCTGGAGAAATTTTAGGTCCTTTAGTTTCCTCATCAAAATATCTAACTAAACCTGCTCCTGTTGGGGGAAGAGATGTTTGATCTTTTTTTGCCATTATATCACCGAAATAATCATGATTATACAAATTAATAAAATAATTATCAAATTAATAAAACATGCAAATTAAAATGATTTTTAAAAAAATAACTTAAATTATAATATAATTAAATCTGTTATTTATTATTTATAAGTTTAACCTTAGAAATTAGAAAAAAATATTTTTATTATTAAAATAGCTATAACTAATACATATTCTTTAAATAAGTAATTAACAAATTTTCCATGTTTTTTGTATTAAATATTTGTTTAAAAAGAGTTATAATGTAAAATAATATATTACTATCCTTAACTCTAATAGCTAAGCTATTGAGTAAATAAATCATGACCCAAACATTTATATATGATTCAAACTATATTTCCTATATGTGACATATCTTTCACAAATATGAAAAAGTTTACGCTTTATATAGGAGGAATAATAAAATGGAAATTAATGAAAAGAAAAAACTCATAGTGGATATGGAAAACAAGTATTTATTTGATGATAAAGATCTTGTGGTAATTTTAAATGATGATGAACATTTCCAAACTTTAAAAAAATATAGTGATGAAAAATATTCAATCAAAGCAAGAGTTAAATCAAGTTCAAAAACTGAAACATTAGTTATAAATAATTATTGTGTATTAGAACATATTGATAGTGAAAAATTGAAAGAATCACATCCTTTAAAAATGTTCATCCTTGATAAAGTAGGAATTAAGTCTTCTACTGAAGGAGGAGTGTTAATTCTTGGTTTTGAAAAAATTGGTATGAAAAACAATATAAAATACCTTCGCCATGAGCTAGGAATGACCCAAGAAGTATTAGCTAAAAAAGCAAATGTTAGTAGAAGAACAATCAGTTCTCTTGAAAATGGACATTATAATCCTTCACTATCCTTAGCACATGAAATCACTAAAATATTAGGTTGTTCTAGTATTGAGGAAGTTTTCACATTGTATTAATAGCTATTTTCAATAATTTCATTTTTTTTTTATTTATTATATGATTATTATTAAAAAATTAGATAAATAATTGCTATTAATACTATTCTATCATTTTTAATACTAATATAATTAAAATTTTATTAAATAGCTATTTTTAATAATATTCTTCATTTAATATATATTTTTAAAATATTAATCATATGAAGAAAATTATAAATAGCTATCTTAACAATATACATCATTTTAATAAAAATTATTAAAATAGGAATCATGATGATAAAAATATAAATTAATAAATGATTAATAGCTATTAGATTAAAAAAATCACTAGTTTTACACTTTAATTCTATTATCAAAATGATTCTACTACTTATTAAATAAATAATTCACATTTATTAAATGAATAATTCAGGTTCTCTTCTATTCATGAAATTTTCTTCAAGCATAGCTTTTAATCCTAAAACCTTTTCATTAGTAATATTTTTTGCATTTACTGGGCAAATCTTTATACATGAGCAACAAATAATACATTGGTTTTGATCAATTTTTGCTGGATTTTCATCATCTATTGCATCAGTAGGGCAATTTTCAACACAATCCATGCATCTAATACAATCATCATTAGTTTCTTGAGAAAGTGGTGGAAGTTCTGATCTTTCTTTATATGGGAAATTTCCATCTACATCAATATCTTCAATATCACCACCATCTTTTATTGATTGAATCTTTTCTGAAATTTTATCTGAAATCATTTCTGCAAACTGCATGTCCTTTTCATCAGGACGGTTAGCAGCTATTTTATCTGAAAATGAATGTTCCCCAATAAAAGCAGCTGCAGCAATAGTATTCAATCCATTCTCTTTTAATAAATCTTTCATTTCAAGTAATGCATCATCATAATGGCGATTTCCATAAACTGCAACAACAATAGCTAATGTTTCATTTCCATTTAAATTAGCTATAAATTTCTCTAAAATTTCTGGTATTCTGCCTGCATATACAGGAAGTCCTAAAACTAAAATATCCTCTTTATTAAAAGAATAACTCTTTTCACGAGATTTAGAAGAAGTGATGTTAATCTTTGTCAAAGGACATTCTAATTTATTACTTAATTTTTCCCCAATCCCCAAAATTACCTTTTCAGTTGTTTTTGTAGGGCTAAAGTACATAGCTTTTATTTCCATACTATCATCTCATTAATATTTATCTAATGATTTTAAAATCATCTTTTTTTAGATAATCAACATTTATGAAATATACTTAAAAATTTCATTGTTAAATAAATATATTTAATTATAGCTATTTATTTTTTTACAAAAAAGTATAAGATTATTGAAATATCTAAAATAAAATTAAATATTTGAAAATTTAGTAAAAAATAAAATTAAAGAATTATAATATTATAGTATTATGTGTTGGAAATAAAGTTTTTAAGTAATAACTTTTTTTAAAAA
>WRMT01000186.1 GCA_009777005.1 Methanobrevibacter sp.
AACTTAGATTCATTAAATATTAATTTATAATTTTTATTTATTAAATTACATTTTAAAAATTAATATTTTAAAAAATAAAATATTTATATTACTATTTTATTAAATTAAACAATATATAATTCTTATTTATTAAATTAAATAATATTTAACTAAAATTTATTAAATTAAACAATAATTTAAAGCAGTCATTAATTAAAAACTTTTTCTTAAGGGGAGATAACTCAAACTTTTCTTCAAAAAAAATAATAAATTGAAAATTTTATTAAATTAATTATTAATTAATACATTATTTATTCCAATTCATATTATCAAAGAATAAAACATCTACTAAATCACCTTTAGCTACACCTTCTTGATTTTCATCAATTATAACATAGCTATTTGCCTTGACCATAGAACGGATAATTCCTGAACCTCTATTTAATATATACTTTGTGTTTTTATCATCTGAAAATGTTCTAACATAATCAGTTCTGCCTAAATTTGAAAATATCTTTAAAGTAGCTATTCGTTTTTCAATTTTAGGAGCATAATCTATATTTTGCATTTTAAACAAGTATTGGCGAACTAAAGCATCAAATTGTCCCATCGCAGCTACAGGATACCCTGAAAGCATGAATATTGGAGTATCATTAACAATTCCAAAACCAACTGGTTTTCCTGGTCTTAAAGCTACTCCATGAATAAGCACTTCACCAATATCATCAACAACATCAACTACAACATCTCCTTTACTAATAGCTGTTCCTCCTGTTGTAATGACAAGGTCATAATCCTTAGCTCCATTAAAAATAGCTTCTTTAACCTCATCAAAATCGTCTTGTGCATGACCAATTTCAACATCTGCTCCTGCACTTTTAATCATTGCAGAGATTGTATATTTATTAGAATTAATTGTTTGAGCTTTTTTTAAATGTGGAGAAGGTTCAACCAATTCATTTCCTGTAATAATCAACTTAACCCTTGGTTTTTTATAAACTTCAACTTCACCAAAGCCAGAAGAAGCTATGAGTCCCATTTCTTGAGGTCTGATTATAAGAGAAGATGGAAGAACTTTGTCTCCTTTTTTTAAATCCTCTCCACAAAAAGCTACATTTTCATTTGGAGTAACTTGAGAATGAATTTCTAAATCTTCTTTATTTGAAACTGTGTATTCTTCCATTAAAACAGCATTAGCTCCTTTAGGTATAGGTGCTCCAGTAGCTATTTTAATAGCTTCACCTTCCTTCACTTCTTTTGTAGAAAAATCTCCAGCTCCAATTTGATCAATTATCTTAAGATTTTTTACCACATTAGCTGAAGCTCCAAAAGTATCTTCTGCTTTAACAGCATATCCATCCATAGCTGATTTATCAAAAGGAGGAGAATCATGCAACGAATATATTTCCTTAGTTAAAACTCGCAGGTAAGAATCTTCAAGATTTATAACCTCAGTTTCCATGATTTTTTGATTTTCCTTTAAAATAGCTAAGCTTTCTGATAAGGGAATTAGTTCTGATAAAAACATAAAAACGCCTAAAATAACAATAATATAACGATTACCAATAACACTAATAAAATAACATCAACTAACAACATTGATTAATTTTAATATTTCTAATTCACAAAAACTAATATTCCTAATTCACAAAAACTTAATATTCCTAATTCACAAAAACTAATATTCCTAATTTACAAAAATATGGGAAAAATGCAGCTAAACAAAAATGTCAATAGCTTTTTTTGATTGAAAATTTTCTTAATTGATTACATTTTCACAAAAACTAGCTTTTGAAACTTTCATTTGTTATAATACTATGACAATATATATCTATTAAGAATTTAGAATAAGTATTGAAATTCCCACCTAAATGGATTTTGGGGAGAAATAAACAACAATAGAAAAAAATTAGAAAAAAATTAAAAATAAGAGAAAGTTTATGAACTAATACAAATTAGCATAAAGGATAGTATTTTTAATCAAGTACATTAAAACTTTAAATCAAGAATTAACGTTTACAGTCCCATTCATAGCATTCACATTATAAGACTTATTTAATGTAGTATTTTCCATGTAAATAGTTGCATTTACCGTGTAAATCTTGTTATTATTAAGCTTGGAAAAAAAATCTTCCACAAAATTGTTTGTATTTGAAGATGTATTTAGGAACTGAATTTCATGCTCAGTTTCATTGTATTCTTTTTGAATATATTGACCTACTAGTGCTTTAGCTTCAACTTCACTTGATCCCCAATGTTCAACAAATGCGAAAGAAACAATTCCCACTAATACTATGTAAATTATTAAGACTTCAATTATTATTTTTTTATTCATAACTTTAACTTCCACTAATTTAATACAAATAGTTTTCAGTCTTTTTATATTTTATTTTCATTTATAAATAATATTAAAGATTATTCCATAAATAATTTGTGTAAACAAATAAAATGGAAACCTCTTTATTTTCAATAAATATTCTTTTTTAAATATTTTTTTAAATAAAAGAATTATTTCTTCTAGATGCACCCTGATAAAAATAATGGAAATTTTATTTTATAAATTAAATAAAGGATAATTTTTTAAAATAATTATAAAATAAGTTTTTATAAACTTTAATTTTCTTTTAATTAAGATTATTATTCTTTATTCATTATTAAAACTAGAATAATTAATTTAAAATTTTCTTGAATTTAGAGATTTTTAAAATTAAATAAGCGAGTTAATAATTATTATTCTTATTAAATCCTTATTAAAAAATTCATAATATTTAATATAATTTAAAAATTTATATAAACATTTTAATTATTAATTAAATAAAAATAATTCACTAATTACTTAAATTAGCTATTAAACTCACATGAAATTCATCTATGACTGAAATACTTCATTAAAGATTCAGTCATAGAATTCTTTCAAATCAAAGTTAAATTATATTAAATTATTTAAAATAAATTAATTATTAAAAATACAGATAATAAAAATTATGATTAAAAAATATTATTTTTATTACAATAATCTTAATTTTTAATTAAAAGAAAGATAATAACTAACTTAGGATAATAAATAATTAAAAGAAGATAATAAATAATTAACTAAATAATTATTATCTAAAGTGAAATTAAGCCATAAATTTACCAATTACTCCTTCATAAATGTTTTTTAAATCTTCAACAGCTAATTCAACATTGTTGAATTTAAGAGTATTTCCTTTGACTTCCCCTATACAAGCACAAGGAGCATCAATAGTATTTAAAACATTCTCCAAAGCATCAGGTTTCACTGTAACTATATATCTTCCATGGCTCTCTGAAAACAGTGAATTATTATCACTTATTTCATTTCCATCAGTAGGAATATTTGATAAATCCACTTCAACACCAAAACTACTTGAAATTGCCATTTCAGCTAAAGCAATAGCTATTCCCCCAGCAGAACAATCATGAACAGCAGTTATATCGTTTTCACTAGCTTCAAATTCTCCCTTATCTTTATCTATAATATTTAAAATAGATTTTGCTGATTGAATTTCCTCATCTATTCTGATTTTTGGAGCATTTCCTTGTTCTAAGCTATGGACAGTTCTATGGTACTCAGACCCATCAACTTCATTATAAGTTTTTCCAACAACTATGATTTTATCTCCTTCACCTTTAAAATTCATTGTTCTAATGTTATTAATATTAACTACACCAACAACACCAACAACAGGAGAAGGATTTATTTTTATACCTTCTGTTTCATTGTAAAAGCTTACATTACCACTTATTACTGGAGTCTTAAATTCACGTGCTAAATCAGCCATTCCTTCAACACATTGTTTAAAAGACATGAGTATCTCTGGATTTTCTGGATTTCCAAAGTTCAAACAATCTACAACAGCTAAAGGTTCTGCTCCCATAGATACTACATTACGAATAGCTTCTGCAACTGATCCTGCACCTCCATCATAGGGAGATAGCTTTGTATGAACAGTATTACAATCACAACTTAGTGCAATAGCTGTTTCCTCGTCAATAGCTAAAATTGCTCCATCATCTCCTGGTTTAACAATTGTTCTATTTTGAGCTTCACTGTCAAATTGTTTATAAGCCCATTTTTTACTAGCTATATTTGGAGAAGATAGTATTTTCAATATTGATTCATCAATAGGAGGATCTTGAACTTTAACATATTTTTCTTGTGTTTTTGGGGCTTTCATCTCACGATCTATATATGGAGGATCTGCAAGTAAGTTTGCAGGAACACTAGCTATTATTTTATCATTCTCATCATTTGTATTATCTTCTATCACCATTAACTCAGTATCAGTAACTTCTCCAATTATAGCTGAAGATATTTCATGTTTTTTACAAATAGCTATTGCTTTATCAGCATCTTTTGGATTTATTACAAAAACCATTCTCTCTTGAGACTCTGAAAGCATTATTTCATAGGGAGTCATTCCCTCTTCCCTGAGAGGAACAGAATTTAAATCTACAATAGCCCCATTTCCACATTTATCCACCAACTCTGAGATACAACAAGTTAATCCTCCACCACCAAGGTCCTTTACACCTGAAACATTAAGACTTTCCAATATTTCAAACGAAGCATCTAAAACTTTTTTCTTAGTAATTGAATCTCCAATTGCAACAGCTGAGCTATCTTCACTTTCAGCATCTGTAGATAATTCTTCAGAAGCAAATGTAACACCATGAATCCCATCTCTTCCTGTTTTACCTCCCATGAGCAAAAATACATCTGCAACATTAGGAGCTATTCCTTTATATATTTTATCTCTTTCAACTAAGCCAGCAGCCATTACATTAACAAGAGGGTTAGCTCTAAATGATTCATCAAATTCAATCTCTCCTCCAACAGTTGGAACACCAACATTAGCTCCATAGTCAGCTGCCCCCTTAACCATGTGTTCAAATAAATACCTTGATCTTTCATCTTCAAGTGGTCCTAAACGGAGACTATCAAGAACAGCTATTGGCATAGCACCCATTGAAATAATGTCTCTAAGTATTCCTCCAACCCCAGTTCCAGATCCATTGTATGGTTCAATAGCTGAAGGGTGATTGTGACTTTCCATAGCTATTGCAAGAGCATACTTTTCTGTAATAGCTACTATTCCAGCATCATCACCTGGCCCCATTATAATATTTTCCCCTTCAGTTGGAAAAAGACCAAGAATTGATCTACTACTTTTATATGAACAGTGTTCAGAAAACATTACATCTAACATCTCTTCTTCAAGTTCATTAGGTTTTCTACCAAGTTTTCCGCTTATATACTCCATTTCAGAATCTTCTAACATTTTCACACTTCTCCAAAAAAATGATATTGCGAATAGATAAGAATTATTACTACTTTAAGATATGAATATGCATATACAAATAAGTAATTATTTTTCTACCACTTTCTTAAAATATTTATTGAATTTTTTTAATTTTTTTTTAATTTTTTTAAATAATTAAAGGGGATTATGATAAATTTTTAAAAATTAATTAAAAAAAAAAAAACTATTTAATAATATAAATAAATAGTAATTATAAAGATTAAGTGATTATATGAATAGAGGAACATTAGATAGTTTTGGATTATGGTGTCCCTTTTGTGGTAAAAAAACCATAAGAAAAACAATATCCCCTTGCAAATTTATTTTATGTGAGAATTTCATTAGCTGTAACTACTTTAAAATCATTGAATATGATCTTATTGATAGTAATAATGAAAATTTTAATAATAATATTAAGAATAATGAAAAACAGGAAGATAAAGAAAATCATTGTATAAAAAAGCTAAAACAATTTATTCATGATGAAAAGATAGCTAAAAATAATAGAATCCTTAATGAAAAAAACCAATATGGGAAAAAAAGTTCTAAAGCTACTCTTAAAGATAATGAATTAGGAATTAATAAAAATGAAGAAGAAAAGGATATTAACCTCATCATGAATATTTTAAATGAAGGTAAAAGGGAAAAAAGTAAAATCGAGCTATTTAGAGAAGAAAATAGAATAAAAAAAGCAAACAGTGATCAAAGAAGAATAGCTAAACAACAAAAAAGACGAAGTAAAAGATTTAAAAAAGAGAAAGAAAAGCAAAGAGAAAAAGAAGAAAAACTAAAAAAAGAAGAATTTAAAAAAGAAAAAGCAATTTTAAAAATATTTAAAGAAAAATATCAGAAATTATTCAATGGGGAAGAGTTATCTCATGAAAATATCAGTAAAACACATTTTACAGATGAAGAAATTAAAGTTGGCTTAAAAGAATATGAAAAAAAACAACTTTTGCTTGAAAAAGAAGCTAAAGATAGAAAAGAAAAAGAAAGAATCA
>WRMT01000187.1 GCA_009777005.1 Methanobrevibacter sp.
AAATCAAAAAGAAAAAAATGGCACTGCCAAATTTCACTGGTTTCGGGCATTAGACTTTTGTGAAAAAATCGTTAAGTTTACTCTAACTTACAATTTACAGATCTTTTGAATTGTTCCAACCAGTTGATTTTGGCAGTGCCAAAAAAATATAAAAAAAATAAAAAGATTAAAATTAAAAAGATTGTTATTCATCTTTTTTGGTAGAAATAACTAGTATAAGAAGGTAGCTCTGGAGTGTCCCCTATTCTTATCCCTGTTCTTCCATCATTCTTTTCAAATGAATAATATTTATTTTTGTCTTTAGATGAGCCATCATTGTAAGATAGGCTCGGATTATTTAAGTCCGTCCATTCTCCAGTAATTTTCGTCAATCTTATTGTGCCTTTAGTGGAAACTGCCCAATTCCCTTTCATAAGACCATACCCATGCATGAATTGACTGCTGCCATAAAAAGAATGTGCATAAGTTCCATCTGCATGGAAAAAGTAAGTTTCCGCCATAGCAGAACCTTTATTATAGGTTTCATAAGTGTAGTAAGAACCTGGTCTGTATGTATAAGAACCTGAGGTTGCGGCTCCAGTAAACCATGCACCTACCAGTTTTTTTTCTTCAGCATTCAAGGTCCTTGCCTTCTTCCAGTGGGCAAAGAAAGTCACACCTTTGCTTACTTTGGTGTTTTTACCTATTTTTTTTCCTCCAGATTTCTTAGTATACCAACCTTGGAAGGTATAACCACTTCTTTTAGGTGTGGAAAGTTTATTTAGCTTAGCACCTTTTTTAACACTAGTGGACACGGTTTTTTTAGAACCTATTTTTCCACCATTAGCATTCCAAGTTACCTTAACCTTAGCTACTTTATACTTTGCCTCTATTTCTGGATCTTCTTTAGTCATGCTTTCAGCATGAGCAGTAGCTGTCACCGCTGATATCATGAATACTGCTAATATCAGCATCACAACTAATTTCTTAATAATTTTCATTGAATTATCTCTCCATATAAATATTTATCTCTAATTTCCATCTGATTAAATTAATTTTAAAGTTTAATAATAAATTATAAAATTAATTTCACACCCCCCAAATTTCTTAATTATGTGAAAAATTGATTATAACCATTTTACATTATCTTTCCTCCTAAAAAAGTACATAAAACTAATAAAAATAAGATTAAGTTTAAAAGAAAAGGATAAAAATTTAAAAAAATCAGAAAATAGCTTCAAAACTCTTTTTAAAAAAGAATATGCAAAAAGAATGAAAATATTTAAAAAAAGAAATAAACCTTTAAAAATAGTAGCTATGAAAAATAAAAAGTTAAAAAAGTAGATTAAAATAAATAACAGGATTAAAATAAAAGCAATGAGAAAAAAAGATATAATTAAACGTTTAAACCATGTGAAACTTTCCCCCCCCCCCATTTAACAGTATCATCCTATTTTTAAAGCTTCTAAATGAAGAATTTAAAATAGAAGATGAAAACAACGAAAAAGAGAGAGGACATATAGAGATTATATGAAATAAATTAAGAATAGCTACTGAATTCAAGTTTTCCTTTTCAAACATACTGAACTGTCCCTAATTTAATATATAAACAAATACATGATAAACACTTATCTTAGTATAAATATATATTACTCTCCCAATATATAAAACTATTTTAGAAAAAATCAAAGATTAACTATATGAGGTTCATTCTTAAAAAAAATCCTATAAAAAGTTTTACTTTATGAAAAAAAATAAAAATTCAATAGCTATCCTTTAGTAACAGCTAATGGAATCACTTTAACTACAAGTTTAGCTATTCCAGTAGTATCAGAAGTTTTAACAACTTCATCAACATCTTTATAAGCACCAGGAGCTTCTTCTGCTAAAACTGGTCGTGAACTAGCTCTTACATGTATTCCTTTACTTTCTAGATCTTTTTTAATATCATTACTATTATATTTTTTCTTAGCTCCAGTACGACTTAACTTTCTCCCTGCACCATGAGCAGTAGAACCGAAGGTTTCCTCCATAGCTATTTCTGTTCCATGTAAAACATAGGAAGCAGTTCCCATTGTTCCAGGAATAAGTACTGGCTGACCAATGTTTCTGTACTCAGAAGGAATTTCAACTCTTCCAGGACCATAAGCCCGAGTAGCTCCCTTTCTATGAACAATAACTTCCTCTTTTCTTCCTTTGATTTCATGAACTTCTTTTTTAGCTATGTTATGAGCTACATCATAAATAATACTCATTCCCATATCTTCAGCACTTTGAGAAAAGATTTTTTCAAAGGTTTCTCTTACCCAATGAACCATCATTTGTCTATTAGCCCAAGCATAATTAGCTGCAGCAGCCATAGCTCTAAAATAAGATTGAGCTTCATCAGAATCAACTGGTGCACAAGCTAATTGCCTATCTGGAATATTAACATTATGTTTTTTATAAGCTTTATCCATTACTCTAAGATAGTCTGAACATACTTGATGACCACATCCTCTAGAACCACTATGAACCATGATTGTGATTGTGTCTTTTTCAAGATTAAATGTTTTAGCTACTTCCTCATTGAATATTTCATCTATTTTTTGAACTTCTAAAAAGTGATTTCCTGAGCCCAGAGATCCAAGTTGAGGTATTCCTCTTTTTTTAGCTTTTTCACTAACTTCAGAGGGATTTGCATCTAACATTCTTCCATTTTCTTCCAAAAACTGAAGATCTTCTTCCCAACCATATTCCTGTTCTACAGCCCATTCTGCACCAAACTTTAAAACTTCATCAATTTCGTTATTTTTTAAACGAAGCTTTCCTTTACTTCCAACACCTGAGGGAATATTTACAAATAGATTATCCACAATTTCTTTCATTTTAGGGCGAATGTCTTTTTCAGTTAAATTTGTCCTAATCATTCTAACCCCACAATTAATATCAAAACCAACTCCACCAGGACTAACTACACCATTACGTGCACTAAAAGCTCCAACTCCCCCAATTGGAAAACCATATCCAAAGTGAATATCTGGTAGTCCTATTGAAAATTTTTGAATTCCTGGAAGGCATGCAACATTAGCTACTTGCTCAAAGGCACCTTTCTCTAAATTAGCTAATGAATCTTCCTCAAGATATAATCTTCCTGGAACTCTCATTTCTTTCTTATAGCTACTTGGAATTTCCCAAACATTTTCTCTTACTTCAACAATATTTTCTTTAATACCCATAAATAACCACGTAAAAATTGATTTGATAAATTACATTTAAATTTTCTAATATTTTAATTTAACAATGTATAAACATTCAAATAAATCCAACTAACAATACATAAAAATAGAGATTAAAAATTTTCAACTAGTATATTATTATTAAAACAACTATTAATTAAAATTAATTAAAAATTTAACAATTGTTTATAATTTTTATATAATTTTTAATTGTGCCTTAGAGAGTATTATAATTTTTCATATGTGACTAACAATATAGCAATTATTTATAAATCATAAAAAACGTTTAAAATTCCTCAATCAAAAAAATAACATATATTTTCGTAGTTTAAAGATCTAAAATGACTCTAACTTTAAAATAATTATTAATTAAAACATCCATCATGTGAAAAGTAACAGCTTTGACTTCAGAACCTCTATAATGTTTATTCCAATCAATTTCCTCACCAGTAGCTACTGCTTCTAGCTTGTAAATCTCATTATTATTAATTTTTTCTTTTTTTATGTTAACAATAAACTTAGACATTAGAAATAGATCAACTTCATAAATAAACAATAATTCTTCTAAAAAATCATACAATAATGAAATCAAATCTTCTGATTCGATGTTTATTATCTTAGATTCATTTTCAACAACTGTACCCGTATCCGTTATTACATTTAACATAGCTAATGCGGCATTTTCAAAAGACTCTTCTAATGTCTTTCCATAAGCCCAAAAACCAATATCTGCAGTAACATCGAAAAATTCATATTTTTGATGAATTTTTTCTTGAATTTCTTGATTTTTTTTATTCATATTATTCATAATGATAAATTATTTTTAATTTTGCTAAAAAAAGCTTAAATAAAAATGTTTAAATAAAATAGCTATTTTTAAAAAAGATTTCTAAAAATATAATTATTACTTTTCAAATGCTCTTTCTCTTTTTTTATATAGGTTTTTTAACTCATTAGTAATTGTGATGTGATAATATGCAAAAAATCCCAAATCCACATTTAAAAAAAGATTTAAGAAAACAAAACACTGAATCTGGCTATTTCTTTGATGATATTAGTATTAAGTCCTGCATGACCATACTTTTTGTTTTTATAGTATTATTGCTTAGTATAATATCAGTAGTTACTTCTCCAAATCCTAGTGTTTTATTTGGAGTATAATTAATTATTTCATATAAAAATACCTACTGTATTATTAGCAAACTAAAATCTATATCGAAAAAAAAATAAAACATTTGACATATTCTTTTAATAATCCTCTTAGTACTTTTTCAATATATTAAAATTGTTAAAAATTACAATATATCCAAGATATGAAAGATAAATGAAAAATGATAAATGAAAAAAGGTAATTGAAATATAAACATTATAATACCTACATCATACATTTATTCACATCTTCAGGATCAAATCGCAGAATTATTTGTCTTGAGTTTCCTCTAGTCCCTTTTCCAGTGAAATTTGTATCAATCAACCTTAAAAATTCTAATTTCTCTAAAGTCCGATTAAATGTAGCATAACTAGCTCCTAATTCCTTTGAAAAAGTTTTAGATAATTCTCCAGCAGTTAAAATAGTTTCACTTTCAGCAATTATTCTAAAAAGCACCTTTTCAGTATCATTTAAAGATTTTAATGTATGAGATAAGTTTACAGAAACTTGGTTTTTAATAGCTTCATCTAAGTGTTCTTGTTGAATAGATCTACTTGCATTAGCTTCAGCCATATTTCCACAAACTCTTAAAATGTCAATTCCAACTCTTAAATCTCCACTATCAAGAGTATAGTCAGTTATTTCCTCTAAAATATCTTCAGAAATTACTCCTTCAAAAAATCCAGATCTTGCTCTATCAGTTAATATGCTTAAAATCTCCTCTCTTCTGTAAGGAGGAAAGTTAATCTCATGTGGAATGAATACAGTGTTAACATTTTTATCTAATGCATATCTAAATTCAAGATCTGATAGAATAGCGAATACTCCAGTTCTAACACCAGGAAATTCTTCATATGCTCTGAGTAAATCATAAAAAATTTTATTAGCATTTTGACTTTGAAATAAAAAGTTAACATCGTCCAAAGCTACTAGAAGTGATTTATTTTCTGAAGATAAAAATTTCATGATTTTTTGATAAATCCTTGAAAATGGAACACCAGTTTCAGGTGGTTGATGACCAAATATTTTTTGATGAATTTGAGAAAATATTCCAAAACGTGTTGTGTGTAGTTGACAATTTATATAACAACAAAATATCTTATTTGAACTCTTTTCTACAAGTTCAAAAACTTTTTTTAGAGATGTTGTCTTTCCAGTAGCACATGACCCTAATATAACAGAATTCACAGGTCTTCCATCTTTTAAAGCAGGTCTAATTGACATAGCCATAGCTTCCATTTGTGAATCCCTAAAATTAAAGTTATCGGGCATATAGTCTGGATTAAAAGCATTAATATTTTTAAATAATGTTTCATCATGAAGTAAAATATCTTCAATTCCCATAAACACAATTTTGTTTAAACTTATATAAAAAATTAGTTAAAAAAAGCATTAATATTTTTCATTAATCATTATCATTTTTAAATAATAATATTAATAAAAAATATATAATATAAATATTGTATAATAAAAAAAATATACAAAAAATTTGTATAATAAAACTTATATACTAGTAAGTTAATATAATATAAATGTGAATATTTTTTTATAAACAAATACTGGGTTAAAAAATATTTGCAAAAAATGAAAGGAGTCTTGATTTAACACTCCCCCTATAAATTTTTCTCCTATTTTAAACACCTTACCCCCCTCGTTAAATTGAGACTTGCCTTCATTAAACCATTGTAATAATCTTTATCTTATTTAAAATAATTTAAATTAAATTTATAGTTAATTACCTAACTTTTTTCCAAAACGGGTAAATATTCTGCTGCCCAATTTTCGTAATATGATTCTTTTTTTACTTCTTCATAATATATATTCTCAAATTTCATTTCAAGATCTTTAGAATCTACAATAAAATC
>WRMT01000188.1 GCA_009777005.1 Methanobrevibacter sp.
TTTTGTTTATTGATAAATAGCTACTAATTTTAATGAAAAAAGTTTGATAATAACCGATAATTAAAAAAAAAGCTATTAATATATTTTATTAAGTATAGCTGTTAAAAGAAAAAGAAATTTTTCAAAGATTTTCTTTTAAATAAAATATAGAATTTTTTTAATTTTAAATTTACTTAAATTGATTTATTTAATAAATAAATAGTTTATTTAATATATTTCCTTGAAAAAATTTAAAAAAAAGCTTGATATTTAAATTTAACAAAATATATATTTTTATTTAATATTTTAATAATTTAAAAAAGATTTATATTTTCTAAATATTTTTTTAAAAATAAATTTACAATTCACTAAGATTCTCTTTTGCAATATGTATTTAATGAAATTGTAGTGTGGTTTAATGTCGCAATCCTTGTTTTATTAGATTTTCATTTGCAATATAACTGATGTGCTGGTAAAAATAAGAAAATAAAAGTCGTAATCCTTGTTTTATTAGCTTTTCGTTTGCAATGACTTGAACTTAATGAATATTCTTTTTAAGTTCTTTGAGTACTAACCCTTGTTTTATTAGATTTTTTTGCAATTTATATTTAATGAAATTGTAATGTGGTTCAATGTCGCAATCCTTGTTTTATTAGATTTTTTTTTTACCGTATTAACGAATGTTACAATTACAATATCTACCCAAATTTCACAATCCTTGTTTTAATAGATTCTCTTTTGCAATAGCATTGAGGCACAAATTGAAAAAAATTAGCTATGGGTGCAATCCTTGTTTTATTGGATTTTTTTTACAATTATATCACGAACACTACCATCAATATATCTGTCCAAAAAATGCAATCCTTGTTTTAATAGATTCTTTTTTGCAATTAAAACAGAAAATATAATCATTAATAAAATCACGGAAATATGTCCCAGCATTGTTTTAATAGACTTCTCTTTTGTAATTTTCTGATTGTGTTTCAAGGTTGTTAAGAAATAATAATATGTTTTGAATCACATCTTTAAGTTGTACATAAAAAAAATTAGTGTTCAATATAAAATAAATATATATTCTCTTAAATATAAATTTTACTCTTGATGGAGAATTTCCCGTTGCAAATCTTTCTGAATAGATACATAATCTTGAAATTGAAAAATTAAGAAAGTGTAAAGTTGTTGGTCATGTGAAAAAATTTTATTCTAAAGAATGGTAATTTTTTCAATATAACTCTTGAAAAATTAAATAATATTTTTCAAGAGCTGGAAACTTTACATCTCCTTAAAAAACAGCTATGAAAAAAGAAAAATAAATATTAAAATTCAATGATAATTTTTCATCTGTTTTTCACACATTATATTTTTTTATTACCTTAGTTCTATAGTTGATGTGACTGTTTCATAGAGAGATTCAACAGAATGAAGATTCTTCCCAACAAAATTAAACATATAATGCTCATTATTATGAGTTATTTGTAAAAACATTACATAATCTCCATCAGTATATTTAACAGTTTGTTTAAGGGCTTGTGTTCCATTTAATACTATCATTTCTAAATCAAAATCTGTCACATTTTCATCTAAAGGATAACTTTTCTGTAAATTGTCATACCTTTCACTCAATGGCAAATTATCCCCATCAACAGTAAAATGAAACTTAAGATCATTTGGAACATCTCTAAAAGTTAGATCAAATCTGTATTTTGCATTAATGCCAGTGTTATTGCTCATTGTATAATTTTCTGGATATTTAAATGATATTTTTTCATTTTCATATAATTTTAAACCATCACTTTCTCCAATACATCCACTTATGCCAACCACAGCTATGAATATAATAATTAATAATCCAATTATTTTTTTAGCCATAATTTATACCTCTAAAAATTTTTTTCATAATTATATTTTTATATTTTAATTATAATTTTTATATTTTTCATAGGTATATTATTCAATTATTATTTTCCAATTGGAGAATGATATTAGCTATTAATCTCATTATGTTTATCTTTAATTAGTTTCATTTTTGTTAGTATTAAAATTATTAATATTAAAAATAATTCATTATAATCATTTATATTTGGATAAAAAGAAATAATGAAATAAAAATTTATTTGATGATGAATAAAAATTTTATAAAAGTAAAAAATTTCTTCTCTAACTATATTAGAATTTTAATTATCTAACTAACGTTAGATAGATAAATAATAAAAAAATGGTAATCCATGTAGTTAGCCCTAATCCTTTTTTTAATAGCTTCTATTTTGAATTTTTCCTTTGTTTAACTTTTGTAGTAAAAATTGGATTTTCATGAAATTTTGTTAAATTTTAGTACAGGACTATTAATTAAAGTTAATTCAAAAAATATAGCTATAGTGGTTTGCAAAATTAATTTAATTTTATTTAATAAATTATTGGAATCTTTAAAATTTATAATTTTATTTAAATTAATTTATTTAATATAATAATCATTAATATGATTTATTTTTATAAAAAATATTATTAAAAATAGAAATTTTAAAATTAAATAGATTATGAGAAATTATATCAGGTTTCAACATTTTTATAGGTTTTTATAAAGACATATATTTTTCGGAAAAAATTTGTTCAAAAATTCGATTTTTATGAAAATAAATTTACAAACCATTATAAAATCAATTCAAAAAATATAGCTAATTACCAAATAAATTCTTAAAAATTTCGTTGATTTATAAATGAACAATTATTTTAATGAAAGAAGTTTGGTAAAAACCTATAAAAAAAATTTAGTAATTACTATGTATAGCTAATTTTTGTGAAAATATTAATTAAAAATTTTAAAAAATAGTTTTTGGATATTAACTTGATTCACCTTTTTTGACTAGATATTAATTTTGATATGAAATCATCTGATCTGTTTATTCCCTGATTTTCATTATCCCTACCTGAAATTGATTCTTCTATATCTTTTAAAAGATTTAAACCATATATTCTATCTAGAATCCGAACATTACTATTCCATACCCAGACTAATTTAAAGGTTCTTGGTTGTCTTTTAGCTATCAACTTAAAATTTCCCAGATAAACTTTTATCTTATCTTCCTGTGACTTTGCTCTATTGTCTCTTGCATAAGGTAAAGTATCGGCATCTTTTAAAATATCTAGTATTTTTTCTTTATTTTCCTTTATTAAATCCCAGAATTCATTTTTTTCATCTTCTGAAATATCTATTTCTTCAGTTATCTTTCTAGTGTATATTCCAGATTTTTTACTAAATTTCACAATTTCAATGGCAGCCTCTTTATTACTCATATTTTTCTAACTCCCAGTATTCATAAATATTTTTGTTTTAAATTTTCTTTTAACGATTGTATTTTAACTTCTAACTCTCTATAGACCATAAATATTTTGTTAAATTTTCTTTTAACGATTGTATCATAATTTTTAACTCTCTATAGGCCATAAATATTTTTTTTTTTAAATTTTTCTTTAAATCTTGTTATTTAGTTAAATAGAAATTTAATTTGATAAATAAATTAATCTAAAAACTTCATTAAATTAATAAAAATTTTAATTAGCTACACTAGCGATTAAACCTAATCCAAAAATTTTATCTAATTGCTCAAGAGAATTATTCCACATTAAGATTTCATTATTTGACTTTGTATTGCTTTTTGCTATCTTTCTCAATGTTCCAAATGAAATTCTTGTTTTTTCTTCAGAAGATAGCTTTTCAAGATTACTTTTATTGTAAGCCATTACAGTATCTTTTAAAATATATAATATAGTTTCTCTGGATGTTTCCATCACATCCCAAAATTTTTCCTTTTCATTCTTTGAAATGTGCTTATTTTTTCCTTCATTAATATTTTTAGTATATAATCCCACTTTTGTACTAAATGCTACAATTATAGATGATACTATTTCGTTCAATTGAATTTTGTCAGTGTAGTTTTCTTTTTTAAAATCATTAAAATATCTATCTACTACAAATCTCAAATTTTCACTAAAACCTTTACCATCAATAGAATTAATATTTGCTATTTGATTCTCAGTAAACATTACAGATTTTTTTTTAAAGGATGGAGGTCTTATATATTTAGCTAAAAACTCAAATAATAGCTTATATTTATCTTGATCAAAATTTTCAACAATATTAAGGAAATCTTTCGCTTTGAAAAAAACTTCTTGCTGATTTGAAGTTAAGTCTTTATTTTTCATTGCAAATGGTGATTCGTTATAAATTAGTTTATATATAATGCATGCAAAATCAATACATTCCTCGTATTTCAAATTGAAGAATATTTTTGCTACCTCCATAAAACTGTGTATTTTCTGTTCTGTTTTAAAGTAATATTTGTTTAAATCAGCATCAAAAACTAAATCAAGTTCCTTATCATTTTTTTGCCTTAAAAATACAACTTCTCTATTTTCAATAGAATTTTCACCATTTTCTAAAATTTCATTTTCACCTTCTAATTCTGCATTTTCCTCCTGATATTCTTTATAATATTTTTTATATTCCTTTAAACTCATATCATCAATTCCATACTCGAATGAAAACATTACTTCTAAATCTGGTAACATAACAAATTCATAATTCGATTGTTTTAAAAATTTTTCAGTTATAAATTCATCATAATCTAGTTGTAATATATTATCTTCCAAAGCGGATAAATAAGCCCATAGTTCTAAAGAAGGCAATAAATATTTTTCATTGGCAATGCCTTCGTAGTATTCTTCTTTAGTAATTAACATAATTTTTCCTCTTGATTTATTTTTATCTAATTGAAATCTAGGATTTTTTTATTATTTTTTAATTTTTCCAGTCTTTTTTTTTAATATATGGAATGATTTACCTAAATTTACTCCCTTTTCACGATTATTTTCCAAAATTTCAATATCCATTTTTCCACAAATGAGAATGAAGAATGGAAATAAGAAATATATTATTATTATAAGTCTTCTTTCACTTCTTCTTTCTAATCTTATTATTGTTCTTCTTCATATATAAATGTTGTTTGAAAATAATATATGTAATATGAATATTTTAAAAATATTAGAAAACACTTAAAAATATGATAATGGGGATGAATATTGCTTTTAGGTGCCGTTGCACAATTTTATTTCGATGAACAAAATTAAAAAACTTTAATTTAAAATTAAATAAAATTTTAAATATTCATTTTTTTTTTTTAAAATTTTTATTTAAAGTTGAAGAAAAATAATTGTGCAATACTCTCTTTTAAATAAATGAAATAACAAAATAAAAATTTAAATTTATTCAAACATCGATATAAGAAATAATAAATGGTTTTTTCCCTTTAATATATGAAAAAACCTTTAAAAATAGCTAATTCTGTTAATATTGGGATAAAATATCGAATATTTTCTAAAATTATTTTATTTTAGATTTTAAAGTAACGAAATTTACTAAAATAGAATCTTATTAAGTTGCAATCCTTGTTTTAGTAGATTCTCTTTTGCAATTTGAACAAATCAATACGTAATGTGAACAAATACATAAAGTCGCAATCCTTGTTTTAGTAGATTCTTTTTTGCAATGAATAAAAAAAGAGAATTAATAATTCATGAAAAAGAGTCGCAATCCTTGTTTTAGTAGATTCTTTTTTGCAATAAGGATAAATCAATAATAAAAACCATTAATGAATTAGTCGCAATCCTTGTTTTAGTAGATTCTTTTTTGCAATACTAATAAGTATGTAAATAATATTAGTAATACTAATAAGTATGTAAATAATATTAGTAAAAAATAGTCGCAATCCTTGTTTTAGTAGATTCTTTTTTGCAATGGCAAATACGGGAGTAAGCAAACTAGATTCAATTGTCGCAATCCTTGTTTTAGTAGATTCTTTTTTGCAATATAATTAGGCAAGTAAAAAAAGACTCTTATACTATTAATAAGGTCGCAATCCTTGTTTTAGTAGATTCTTTCTTGCAATATTAGATTTACTATTAGATAGATTATAAACTATCTAAGTCGCAATCCTTGTTTTAGTAGATTCTTTTTTGCAATATGAAAATAATGTCAGATAGCTTATTATTAAGTTAATCGCAATCCTTGTTTTAGTAGATTCTTTTTTGCAATCTTTTAAATAAGTATACTTTACATAGTTTATTAAATAGTCGCAATCCTTGTTTTAGTAGATTCTTTCTTGCAATATTAGATTTACTATTAGATAGATTATAAACTATCTAAGTCGCAATCCTTG
>WRMT01000189.1 GCA_009777005.1 Methanobrevibacter sp.
AGGGCTGAAATAGATGGTAATGAGTATAACCTTACAACTAATGCTCAAGGTATAGCTTATCTATATCATACTCCAACTGATGCTAATCCTCTTCGTATTGATGCTGAATTTATTGGAAATCCTCTATTAAGACGTTCTGAACAAATGGGTGTATTACTTGTTGAAAAACTAGCTACTGAAATTGTTTTAGATAATGTTGTTGTAACTACAGTTGAAAATTCAACTTTTACTGCAGTGTTAAAAGACGAAGATGGTGATCTTTTAAATAATACTGAAGTTGATGTTTACATTGATGGAGAGTATGTTGGTACTTTTGAAACTGATACTTATGGTAGACTATATTATACTGGTCCACCACTTCCAAAAGGTGATTTCACTATTTCTGTAGTTTTCGCTGGTTCAGGTAATGTTTATGCAGGAACCTTATCAGAAAGTACTTTAACCGTACGTCCTTTAAGAACAACTATCACTGTTTCAGCTAATCAAACATCTAATGAAACAACTACTTTCATAGCAAAACTTTACGATGAGTTCAATAAACCTCTATATTATAAACCTGTAGCATTTTTCCTTGATGGAGTTTTCATAGGAATAGCTATGACTGATGTTTATGGTGTAGCTATGTTAAATCATACCTATACTCCTGGTGGAACTATTTCTGCTGAGTTCCTTGGTGACAGTATTTATCGTGAATCATTGGATAATCGTCCTTTCGGTATTTCACCAATAAGTGATTTAACTAATGATACTAATATTACTGACAATGGTACAATTCCTGAACCTATTGTTCAAGGTGATATTGGTGGCGATGATTTGGACTATGACTATGATGATGTTGATATAGATGCTGATGGAACTAGTAGGTCTAATCCTCTTATAGCAATGGCAGCTGCTGGTAATCCAATAGCTATGATATTATTTGTATTGTTAACCTTGCTTTTAGTTGGTCTTAGACGTAGAAGAAAAAACTAATATTATTTTAAAGGATTTTTATTTTTAATCCTTTTTTCTTAACTTTTTTTTTTATTTTAAAATTTAAAAACTCATAAACTTTTTATTGTTTACTTGTTTTCATACTTTTTAATTCAAATGAGTTTAATATTTATTGGAATCTTTTAATACTTTTCTTTTTAATTAATCATTTTTTTAATATAATGAGTTTTTAATATTTTAGTATCAATTTTGACTATTATGATATATACTCGATCCATCATTTCATATGTTAATTTTATTAAAGATATTGAAATTTTTGATTTTTTTCATGTAAATATTGAAGTAAGTTTGAATAGCTGTAAACTTAATATTTTTTTATTATTATAAATTAAAATAATATTATTTATAATTTATTTTCATGAAGAAAAAAGTCACATTGGATAATTATGATATCTGAATGATTATCTATTTTATAAATATTAATTTTAATATTATTTCTTTAAATAATCAATTATTAGCTAGTATTTTTTAAATATTCTTAAAACAATAATTTTTTTTTTTAATTTAAATTTAAAAATACTATAATATTTAAAATATAAATTTTATTTAAATTAATATTCAATACTGTAAAATAAGTGAAATTTATAGGATCTTACAAGGTTTAACAATGAAAAACTTAAAAACTAGTCAAATATTTTTTTTTGTGCATTCTATTTTTTTTTTTAAAAATATTAGCTCTATTATAAGAAGAATTTTTGATAAATTTTATGAAAAAATTAGACATTCATTTCAAGTGTAAAATAAAAATAGCTTTTTTTTTAATAATTTTTTTTTAATAAAATTTTCTAAAGTTTCTTATCTTTAATCATCTTATTTAGCTAATGATTATTAAATATTCTTTATAAAAATTATTAAATCTATTATTGATTTTTTAAAATTGATTATATTTATTTTTATCTTAATATTAAATATTTATTAAAAATTTTTCTTTGTTTTTTATTTTTATCTCTTTTTAAGCTATGTTTTTATTAAATATTTCTTTAATTTATAGATGTATACTTTTTTTATTTTTTAAAAAAATAAATATTCTATTATTTCAATACTCTAGGGTCTTGTTGTAAAATTAGTAGTTTTTTATTAAAATATGCAGTGAAAAAATTTTTATTTTCATTTTTCTCATTTTTTTATCTATGTTTTTATCGAATGTTCATTCTAATTGTATATTGTATAATTTTTTCTTTTGAATAATTTTCAGTATATTTTCTTAAAAAATCTAATTTTTTTTTTAAAAAATAATTTCTTTTTAAGATTTATAATTCAATATTCTTATCTTAAAAAATTTTTTTTAAAAAATATATTCTAAATAATTTTTATTTTTTATTTTTATCTTTTTTTAAAAGCTTGTTTTCATAAATAATCCTTAAAATTGTAGATGTATACTTTAAAAAACCATAGTTAAGTATATATGCAAATATTCTATAATATAAAATCTACAGTTAATGAGAGACTAGCTTAAATTTATTATATAATAATATAATGGATTATGATGGTAGCTATTGAAAGTTCTTATTAACTTGTATAATTCTATGATGTGAAAAATGTCATGGAACAAATTTTTATTCAGATATAGACTATACAATTAATTCAACTTATTTTTTTATTTAATGAGAGATAAATAAAAAACAAGTAAAATTGTTTAATCTGTCATTAATGTTTAATTCACACTCTATATCAGATACAGACTTTATTCAATGCTTATTTTTATTGAATGAGAGATAAAATAAATTACAAGTAAAATTGTTTTTATCTGATCATTTATGTAACCCAATAATGATAATAATTCCGACTTTACTAATAGTTGATTAATAGCTATTTCTTTTATGTTGGTGTTATTTTAGGATTTTCAGGCGTTTTTAGCTAAATAATAGTTTATAGCTTGACATTGAATTTTAATCAATATTTCAATGATTTACTGTCCTAATGGTAATTATCAGGGTTTTTAGTATTTTAAAAAAATCTTTCGATAGCTTTTCTTTAAAAGATTTGATTGAACATTCAATAAAGGAGTCTTGACAATGATATGGAGATTTTTGGATTATTAAAAATAAGTATTATGCTAATTATTGTATATGTGACTTTTATCTATTATTCAGATTAATATTTTGGTGATATATGAGGATTTTTTGATTTAAATGCTAATGATTTGCTTATGAATTATTTTTATCAATATTTTGGTGGTATATGGGGATTTTTTAGATTTTAAGGGAAATGATTTGTGGATGAATAATTTTTATATATATTTTGGTGTTTTTTGTTTCTATTGTTTTTTTATAACAATATGAAAAATGTTTTAAAATTATATTTTTATAATTAATTAAGATTTTAATCATTTATAAGATTAAAAACTTTTTTAAGAGGTTTTTTGGTGTTTAAAGGTTTTTTAATAATATATAGAAGATTTCTAATGGTTTTAAAAACCATAACGGGGGCTTTCTTTTGTTAGCAAATAATAATTCTAAAATAAGAATACTCATAGCTATAGCTTTTGTATTAGTATTCTTTTCATGCTTACAATCAGCTACTGCATGTGGAACATGTGATCCATCTTGCTCATGTACTGATTGTTCTGGGTGTCCTGACTGTGGATGTGGAGAATGTGGTGTAACTGAATCTACAGAAAAGGAAAATTCAAAAAGTATTTCTGAAATTTTCAATGGATCCACACTATCTTTAGGTGATGGGATTAACACGAATTTCACAAAAGTAAATATAGATAAAGATGTAACTATAAGAGGAAATGGGGTAAACAATTCTATTCTTTTTATAGATTCTAATAATGTTGCTTTCCATGTTGAAAGTGGAAATACTTTAAAATTATATAATCTAACTATAGTTAGTAATTACATATATTCTGATAATGAAATTGCTGATTTTAATAGTTTGGTTAATTTATTTAATGGCTCAATTTCTGGGCTTGGTACTGTTGTTTTTGAAAATTGTAAATTTATAAATAATAGAAAAACTGATGTTGTTGTAACGGTTAGTGCTTCTTCTACATATTCTACAAGTAGACCTACTTTCACAGCTACTGTTACTGATTTTGATGGTAACTATGTAGATGGTGATGTAGTTTTCTATATTAATAATATTCATGATTATTCTGGAAGAGTACCTATAGTCAATGGTTTAGCTACTTATAGCTTGGACTTACCTAATGATTACTATACTGTCCATGCTACATATGTTGCAAATAATAATGGAATAAGTCAAAACCAATTATCTTTTAATGTTGCTTCTTTCATACAGCCACTAAGTGTTCCTTTACCTACAACTGGAACTATATACTATGTAAATAACGCTACTGGTGATGATAATAATAATGGTTTGACTATTGCTACAGCAAAAAAATCTATTTTGAATGCTTATAATAATGCTGCTGCTAATTCTACTATTGTTTTACTTCCAGGAGATTTTACTGGTACAAACCAAGTAGGAATTTCTTTATCAAATAAAGTTAACATGACTATAATGGGTTGGAATGATAGTAGTGTTTTCATACGACCTTCTTCTACATTTCTAACTGTTGAAGCTGGTTCTTCCTCTGCTGCTCAAAGAACAATTAATTTATATAATATGATAATTGTTGGTAATAGTGGTAATAAAATCACTATTTTAGCAAACAATCATGTAAATATTGATTCTGTTCAGTTTGTAAATTTAACTACTATTAGTTCAAGTATTTATACTGCTGCAACTTATGTTAATATCACTCTTAATAACACTCAATTTATAAATATTAGAGGTTCTAGTGGTGGAGCTATTTCTACTACTACGGCTGCTAACTATAATTATATTCGTATTTATAATACTAACTTTACTGACCTTGTACTTTCTAGTTCTGGTAGTGCTTTAAATATACAAGGTAATAATGGTTTACTTTTTATAAATGGGTCTAATTTCTTAAATTCTACTGGAGGTTCTATTGGTGCAATTATACGCTGTTATTATGGTATTTCTGTACTAATTAATCATACTAATTTTACAAATTGTTATAGTACTAGTACTAGTACTAGTTCTGGTAGTAGCCATGGGGGTATTTTCTGTATTCATAATTTTAATGGTGGTGGCTCTCCTTCTCTAACTGTGGATAATTCTAGGTTCACTAACGCTTATTCACGATCTGAAGGTGGGGTTACATTTACTCATAATGGTCCTACAACTATGTCTAACACAATTTTTGAAAATTGTACTGCTGGTGCTAATGGTGGTGTTATTTATAATGCTGGGTCTAGTCCTATTACCTTAACGAACTGTACTTTTGATAGTAATTCTGCTGGCACTAATGGTGGTGCTATCTATGCTGCATCATCTGGTGGTATTTTCATATATAATTCTACTTTTAAAAATAACTCTGCTAATGGCACTGCTACAACTAATGGTGGCGGTGCTATCTATGCTGCTAATGGTACTACTAACATGACTAATACCTCTTTTGAAAATAATAATGCTAGAGTTTATGGTGGTGCTATTGCTGCTGCTATTGCTGCTGCTACAATAAATGCAAATAATTCAAATTTCAGAGGAAATTATGTTTTTGGTTCAGCTACTGTTTATGGTGGTGCTTTAGGTTCACCTGGTGGTACAATAAATATTTATAATTCACTTTTTTCGAATAACTCTGCAAGAAATAATACAGCTACTTCTACTGCTTATGGTGGTGCAGCTGCTGTTAATGGTGCAAGTGCTACAATTACTTTAGTAAATTGTACTGTCATTGATAATTGGGCTCGTTATGGTGGTGCTTTTGGCACTGGTTCTTCTGGTGGTCGAATAAATGTAATCAATAACACAGCTATTTTTAATAACTGGGCTTATGAGTATGGTGGTGTTGCTGGTCTTGGTTCTGCTGGTACTATAGTAATTGAAAATAGTCATCTCTATAATAATTCTGCTGGTAGTTTTGGTGGTGCTTTTGGTGTTAATGGTGCAGGTACTATTAATGCTACAAACTCTAATGTGACTGGAAATGTAGCTGGTACTTATGGTGGTGCTGTTGGTGTTAATGGTGCTGGAACTGTTAATTTAAATTTCGTTGAAATGATAGATAATATGGCTGTTAACTATGGTGGTGCTGTTGCTCTTAGTGGTACTGGTGGTACTGTAAATGTTCGTAGTTCTATTTTAAAGGGTA
>WRMT01000190.1 GCA_009777005.1 Methanobrevibacter sp.
TATAAATAAATAAAAATATTTAAATTAAATAAAATACTTTAACTTCTGTATAACCAATTAAATTTTAATTATTTATTTAAAATAATTTTAATAAAAGCTAAAATTATAAAGTAAGAATAATAAACACATAATAAATTAAAATAACTAATTTAAAAATTATGAACATATAGTTTATTTATTATAGTACTCGACATTTGATTTAAAAATGATGATAATTTTAAACTTGTTTAAAACCCTTTAAATCTTATTTTATAAATAAAATTTGATAACTTAATCAAGATTGACATTTTCAAAAGTTTTGTCGAATACTATAGAATCATTAAAATTTTATTTATAAAAGAAAATACATACCCCACATTATATTATTTAAATTTATAATCATATGATTATAGTATTAATAAACTAGTTAATAAATATTACTTTTTTTAAAAATTAATATTGATATTGAATGAAAATAATAAAAAAATAGCTAAAAACCGTAAAATAAATGTAAAATCCTTAAAATTTTAAAAAAAAAATAGTATATTCTGTACAGCTATAAAACAATGAGATTTTAATAAATGATATGATGATACTGAAATTCAAGGGGATTTGCCACCCAAATTTTTCATAAAATTCCAATGAAATTTCCCTTACCTCTTGAAAGCAATTGAAATCTAATAACTATTAAAATTTAAAAACCTTAAATAAAGTTACAAAGTCCCTATTATAACAAATGTCATTATTAGAAGCTAATAAAAAGGTAATTATTAAAATAAACCATTTAATTTCTTCATCAAGAAATTCGATTGTTAATAAAAAGATATCAGCTTTTTTATCACTCATATCATGCATCATGCAAATTTTTAAGACTTATTAATCGAAATATATTAAAAAAAAATTATTATCATTTTAAATAAGGAAGATTTAAATAAATTCAAACAATATGAAATAATAGCTAAATTCAAATCTTTACAACATTCTTTTTTTAATTTTTTACATTTATCTTTTGATATTTTATAAAAAAATAAAATTTGATAAAAATTATTTAAAATTATATATATTATTTATAATCTTTTTAAAGTTGTATTTTTTCTATTTGAAGTTTAAAAATTATATATTTAATAAATAATTAAATTATAATTAAATTTTTAAGTTTATAAATAATTTTATATAATATTAGGGTGCTATATTTACTTGGAAAAATGAAGAAGAGATAGTGCTAATTAATATGTTTCAATGTAGAAATAAGCTAAGTTTCTAAAAATACATCTGAATTTCATCTGAAAATTTGTGAATATTATGTAAAATCAATGTTTTTTTATTTAAATCCTTTAACAAGAGTAAATTTTTGCACCATTTATAGTAGTTAATTTTTTTTATTTTTTTAGAAGATTGTTGAGCTTATTTTCAGATAAAATATGACTATAATACTTTAAAATAGCTATTTTCGAGTGACTTTTAATCGTTCACCACCATGAACTACTTCTACATCTATTTTTAAACTCTTTAAATAGCTTTGTGTTTCTGTGTCGGACCCGTGAATCATTATTTCTCCAAGATCCTCAGTTGTATTTACATCTAAAGACATGTAAAATGAATCATATATTACAGGTTCAAATTTTTTATTCACTGCTTCTTTAACATGATTTTTATAGCTAAAGTTTCCGAACTTCATATTAATTGACAAGGGTTTAATAGCTAATCCATTAGTTCCTCCTCCTTTTGAAGGAACTATAATAAAATCAAGGGATTTGGCAGAATTAACTAGAGCATCAAGATTTGTTTTAACTATTAAAGGAATGTCTGAAGGAGTTATAATAACTTTCTTAGTTTTATCTCTAGAGTATTCCATAGCTTGAGTTATTGCTGTGTTTAAATTTAATCCTTCATTTTCAACCAATGTTAAAACTTTAAGCTTGTTAGCATATTTTAAAACATCTTTATCCGCACTTATTATAAGTACTTCATCAACCGATTGTTTTAATGTGCTTGTCACATCTTTAAGCATAGCTTTTAATAGATTTTCTCTTTCTTTCAAACTTAAAAATGGAGATAATCTTGTTTTAGCATTTGAAAATTTAGACACGGGTATAATTCCATATATTTCATCCATTCTATCACAAATAATTAAATTTATTTAGCTATTCTGTTTGTTTTATTAATATATTTTTCATTTAAAATCAATAGGTAGTGTTAAGACAATTTGATTTTTACATTAGGATAAACTGAAGTTTTACTGATAATAGGTTTTTATCACTTATTTTCTTTAGTACCTTGGTATAATAACTGAACATAAAACTATACAAATTAACTTAATTAAATTGTCTTAACAGTAGTTGTTTTAATTTTATATATTTTTAACTTAAAATCAATAGGTTTTAGCCATTAATCCCGTATATTTAGCTTCATTTTCACAATGAATACACTTTTTACCATTTAAATTTTGGCTAAATTCATTATTCTCATTTTGTGTTCCTAATATATCAACGTCAGTTATTTCTTCAATAGCTTTTCCACATTCTTCTTCTCCACACCATGAGAAAGAAACAACTTTTCCATTAGCTATTACATTATTAACCTCTTTTAAATTGTCAATAATTATTACACTATCTTTTATTTTATCCCAAGCTGTTTTTTTCATATTATTATAAATATCATCAAACAATTCATTGATTTTTTCACTATATTCACTATCCAAATCAATTTCTATTTTTTCTAAGTTATCCCTTCTAACCAGAATAGCTTTATTGTTTTTCAAGTCTCTTGGTCCGAGTTCTAATCTTAATGGACTTCCATTTAGTTCCCACTGGTAAAATTTCTTTCCTGGTCGAATATCTCTGTCATCTATATTAACTCTAATCCCATTTAGCTCTAAAGCTAATTTTATCTCTTCACATTTAGCTATGACCTCTTCACTACCTTTTTTAAATAAGATAGGGATTATGGTGATCTGGTTTGGAGCTATTTTTGGAGGAAGGTGCAAACCTTTCTCATCACCATGAACACCAATTACAGAAGCTATTACTCTATCTGATAAGCCATAACATGTCTGATAAACATGTTCATGAGCGTTATCTTCGGTTTCAAAGGTTATATCAAATGTTTTAGCAAATGTTTGACCTAAATTATGAACAGTTCCAATTTGGAGTGTTTTACCATCAGGAAGAAAAGTATCAAAAGCCATTGTATAGTCTGCACCAGGAAATTTATCCCAAACTGGTCTTTTACTTAGAAGGTAAGGAATTCCAAGCAAATCAAAAAATTCTTTATATATCCCAATAGCTATTTTCACTTGTTCATCTGCTTCTTTAGCTGTACTATGGACTGTATGAGCTTCTTTAAAGGTAGTAATTTCTCTTACTCTAATGAGTGGTCTTGTATGTTTTGTTTCATATCTGAAAGTGTTAACAATTTGATAAAACTTCATTGGTAAGTCTATGTGAGAGCGGACCCATAATGAAAACATTGGATACATTGCTGTTTCACTAGTTGGGCGAATAGCTAATTTTTTATTGAGTTCTTTTTGTCCTCCATGAGTTACCCAGTAAACTTCATCTTCAAATCCTTTTACATGTATTCCTTCTTTAGCTAATTCATCTTCAGGAACTAGTAATGGAAATAACACTTCCTCATGATCTTTATCTAATAATTTTTTTAATAATTCTAGAATATTCTTTCTTATTTTAAATCCATTAGGTAACCATACACTCATACCTTTAATTGGATATCGTGAATCGATTATTTCTGCTTCTTCTAAAATATTATGAAACCATTCACTAAAATTTTCCATTTAACCACCAAACTGATAAAATAAATATAATATAAAAAAACTGACAAATATAAATCAAATACCTAAAAACTGACAAATATAAATCAAATCCCAATAATTGATAAATATAAATCAAATACCTAAAAACTGATAAATACTAATCTAATACCAATAATTGATAAATATAAATCAAATACCTAAAAACTGATAGATATTAATCTCATAAATTTTGTAAAATAATTCTAAATTTTTATTAAATAGCTATTAAAATTATCTTTTTTAAATATCAATAATTGTTTATAGTTATTTAATATATAAACTAAACTTATTGATTTAATTTTATATATTTTAATTCATGAAAAATCTTATTTAACTATTTATCAATTATTAATCATACTATTTATTATTTTATAGTTTTTTTTTACAAATATTGTAATATGTTTTCAGCTATTTTTTTTATAGTCTATTTACTATGATTTTTTCTATTTAAAAAAATGCTTATCTTCATCCAGTTTTACACTAAATTGTTATAGGTTTAATTTTAGTAACCAAAATTATTTTATTTTTAATCTGAAAGAATAATATGGCTGAATTCTTAATAAAATATTTCAACAATAGATGAATTTCAGTAGTAAAATTTAAACACTAGGATGACCAATACTATATTTAAGACTTCTGTATTAAGTAGGATAATAATCCTAACTGGGACGCCGTAAACTGAACAAAAAGCAGGTTAACAAATCACAGAGATGAAAGTATAAATTGTAGTGAAAATTAACCTTATACAAGAAATTTTCTACAGTTTCAAGTTAACAAACTGTAATATTAAGCTAATATAGCTTAATAAATATACATCAGCTAGATGAGGAATTACTGAAAACCGAAAATTTTCTTAATTACAAAAATCTTAAAGGATTTTTACTAATTTAAGCTTGTATCACTATAGAACACTATTTCTATCTAAACAAGAGAACTGTAGCTAGATAAAAGAGAGCAAAAATCTGTGAAACTCATAAAATAATCAGTTAGATAATAGGTTAAAATTCTTAAGAAATATTTATCCTTATAAAAATTAGGAGATACAATGGATTCTAAAAAAATTCAAATGCCACGAGAAGTTCATATAGGTCCTGGAGTTATAGATAACACAGGTAGAATCTGTAAGGATTTAAGATTTTCTGGAAATACTTTAGTTGTAACTGGTTCAAATACACTGAAAATAGGAGGAAAAAAGGTAATTGAAAGCCTTGAAAATGAAGACTTTTCAGTGCACATGGTTAAAATTAAAACAGCTTCCAGTGAATCTGTTGAAGAAGTAGAAAAAAAATTAGATGATACTTCTCTAGTTTTAGGTGTTGGTGGGGGGAAAATTATTGATGTGGCTAAAATGGCATCTACTAATGCTGGACTTTTATTCATGTCAATTCCAACAGCAGCATCTCACGACGGTATAGCTTCTCCATTAGCATCTATTAAAGATTCAAAAGGGTCTGTTTCTCTAACTGCACAATCTCCTATAGGAGTTATAGCTGATACTGATATAATCAGAAATGCTCCTTTTAAACTTTTAGCTTCTGGATGTGCAGATATTATATCAAACTATACAGCTATTAAAGATTGGAAATTAGCTCAAAGATTACAAAATGAATATTATAGTGAATCTGCCGCAGCATTATCATTAATGACAGCTAAACTTATAATAAAATCTCCAGACACGATAAAAAAAGGATTAGAAGAAAGTGCTAGATTAGTTGTTAAATTATTATTTAGTAGTGGAATGGCGATTAGTATAGCAAGATCAAGTAGACCTGCAAGTGGTTCTGAACATAAATTTAGCCATGCTTTGGATAAAATAGCTCCAAAAGCATGTTTACATGGTGAACAATGTGGTGTTGGCACCATAATGATGATGAGTTTACATGATGGTGATTGGAAGTGTATTCAAGATACCTTAAAAAGAATGAAAGCACCTTCAAATGCTTATGAATTGGGAATTGATCCTGAAGCTATTATTGAAGCTCTTACATTAGCTCATACAATCCGACCAGAGCGTTATACTATTTTAGGTGACAGAGGACTTTCAAGAGCTGCTGCTAAAAATTTAGCTATGAAAACAGAGGTTATTTAATATACTATTTAATGTTTGAGATTTAAATGAAAAATTAATTTATATTTTTAACTTCAATAAAAAAAAAAAAAAAAAAAAAAAAAAAAAAAAAAAAATCTAAAAATTTTAAAAAAAAAAAAAAAAAAATTTTAATTTAAAAAAAAAAAAAAAAAAAAAAAAAAAATTTTAAAAAAA
>WRMT01000191.1 GCA_009777005.1 Methanobrevibacter sp.
AGAACATTTTTAGTAAATATCGCCTCTGTTCCACTATAACCACTATCAGTACTAGTTGAAGAATCTTTGTTACTATCTGGTTTTTCTTTTTCAACTTCAATATCTGGCAATTCAATTTTATCAGAGGAAGAAACATTATTTTCTGCTAACATTTCACTTAAAATAGTTTCATTCGATTCTTCTTGAGAATTTATCACAAAATACTTCCCATTAATATTAAACATATAATAATATGGATTAATATAACTGAATTCATATTCCTTGAATAATATGTTAATTCCATCCACATCCATATTTTTAGATTTTAAAGTTGAATATTTTTTATTAAAACTTTTTAATTGTTCTAAGTTTTGTGAATAAACTGTTATTACATTATTTCCATTAGAAAGTTCCAATTCCGTCATGCTTTCACTAGATTTCTCATATCCAGTAGGCGTTGTTATTTTTAAACCATCAACTTCGGAATGAATATTATTATAATTATTATTTTCAGCTGCTAAAAATACCACTCCACAAATAATTAAAGCCAATATTCCTATTAATAAACCTGTTCTCATTATAAAATCACCTCATAAGAATTTACAGCACTTCTAAAATCAACTAGTTGGAACCATTAAAAAGTTCTGTGAATTGTAAGTGAAAGTAAATTTAAGGATTTTCTCACAAAAGTCTAATGCCAAAAACTAGTGAAATTTGGCAGAGCCTTTGTTTTGCAAAAATTATATTAAAAAATTTAAAAAAAAAGAGTGTCCCATAATTCAAAATTTTAGAAAAGTTAATTAAATTAGTTTCCTTATAAGTTCTTTAAATAGATTATAAATAATAATATTATTTTGTTTTTAGAAAATCACAGATTTTTTCAAAGTTTTAAACAATAATATTAATTAAAACTATAAATTATATTTCAAATGATTTAACAGTTTTAAATTGAAATTAAATAAAATAACAATTTTTTTAAAATTAAATATTATCGTATAATTCGCTACTTAAATAAATTTTATAAAGATTAATTTATTAAAATATCAAAAAACTGACTTACGGGACACACCAAGGATAAAAAAAAAATAATTTATCCTCTAGCTCTTGGAACTTTAACCTGATTATTTTTATAGTTGGTTTCTGTAGCTTGTTTATTATAATTAACAGTAAAGTACTTGTTACTATTCCTAGTTTGATAATATTGGAAAAACTTAACTGTTAAAGTAATAGACTTACCAGCAGCTATAGCTCTAACATTAGCTAATTTTTCGTATTTTTTATTCCCAGTAACAACTCTAAGTAATGTTTTAGTAGAAGTATCTTTACCAGAATTTCTAATAGTTATTTTATAGCTATTGCCAGATCTTTTAACTGCAGTAATTCTCAAATCAACATTACGTCTAGCTAATTTAGATATAGCTGATTTCAAAGCATTGACCATAGAATTAATTTCAGCTTGACTTGTAGCATTTTTTGCTTTATTCATATTACGTGCATTGTTATAAGCTACTTTTAAAGCATTCCAACTAGCAGTAGAATATTTTCTAGAATTCCAATTATAACTAGCTATAGTCTTAATAGCTGATGCAAGACGACTATAATTAAATGAATCAGTAGGAGTAGTTGGTGTTGTAGGAGTTGTAGGAGTAGTTGGAGTAGTTGGTATTGTAGGGGTTGTAGCTTGTACTAAGTTAATTCTAGCAGTATTTAAAGCACTAGCTAAAGTATCTATATCTCCTTGAGTAGCTGCATTTTGAAGATTATTCATAGCTACGGCTGGAGCTAAAGCATTTTGTAATGCAGTCCAACTTGCAACAGTATAATCAACTTGATTTAATGCATTTGCATTATTTATAGCTGTTTGAAGACCACTGTAATCTAAATTAGGTGTAGCTGAAAATGTAGTATTGATGTACAGTGTGGTTTTTGCACTGTTGTTCCATATTTCTATAGTATATGTTTTTGTACCATCGTCAAATAATACTCCAGAATTAAAAATTGATACGTCAGTACGAAAACCACTAAAAACTTGATAAGCACCTATTTCACTATTACCATCCTTAATCACTGCCCAAAAAGTACCCAAACCATCAATAAAAACAAAAGCCTCACTTTCACCTTCAAAAGCAATAACATCTACATATGTAGGTATTTGTTTTGGTGTAGCTGAAAATGTAGTGTTGATGTGCAGTGTGTTATTTGTACTGTCCCATATTTCTAGGGTATAAGTTTTTGTACCATCATCAAATAAATCTCCCCAAATAAGATATACCGAATCAGAAGAAAATAATTGAAAATCAACTGATTTAACACCTATTTCACTAGTACCATCCTTAATCACTGCCCAAAAAATACCAATACCATCCATAGAAACAATAGCATAATTTTCACCTTCAACAGCAATAACATCTACATATGTAGGTATTTGAATTGGTGTGGCTGAAAATGTACTGTTGATGTGCATAGTGGTTTTTGTACTGTCCCATATTTCTATTGTATATGTTTTTGTACCATCATCAAATAATACTCCAGAATTAAGATATGCAATAAAACCACCATAAGATTGAGTAGCACCTATTTCACTAGTACCATCCTTAATTACTGTCCAAAAAGTACCAATACCATCCGTAGAAACAGTAGCATAATTATTACCTTCAATAGCAGATAAAACATTGACATATGTAGGTATTTGAATTGGTATAGCTGAAAATGTAGTATTGGTGTACAGTATGTTTTGTGCACTATTCCATATTTCTAGGGTATATGTTTTTGTACCATCATCAAATAATACTCCAGAATTAAGATATATAGTAGGATTATAATAACTACCATTAAGTTGATTAGCAGCTATCTCACTATTACCATCCTTAATTACTATCCTAAAAGTACCAGTACCATCCATAGAAACATAAGCATAACTATCACCTTCAATAGCATAAACATCAAAAATTGTAGGTATTTGAATTGGTGTAGCTGAAAATGTAGTATTGGTGTACTGTGTGGTTTTTGCACTGCTGTCATATATTTCTATAGTATATGTTTTTGTACCATCATCAAATAATTCTCCAGAATTAAGATTTACAGTACAAGACCAAGCAGTAGAAAATTGATTAAAAGATGCAGTAGCTATTTCACTATTACCTTCCTTAATTACTGCCCAATAATTGCCAATACCATTAATATTAACTTGGGCAATATCATTACCTTCAAAAGCGATAACATCCACATTTGTAGGTATTTGAATAGGTGTAGCTGAAAATGTAGTTGTGGTGTACAGTGTGTTTTGTGCACTGTTCCATATTTCTAGAGTATAAGTTTTTGTACCATCATCAAATAATACTCCAGAATTAAGACTTACATTAACTAAATTACTAGTAGACAATTGTAAATTAACTGATTCAGCAGCTATTTCACCATTACTATCATTTATTACCGTCCAATAAGTACCAATGCCATCAATAAGAACTGTAGCATAATCATCACCTTCAACAGCATAAACTTCAACATTTGTAGGATTTGCTGCGAAAACTGTAGAAATACTAAGGAGAAGTATAGCTAAAGTCACAAATAATAAGCTTATTTTTCCACTTTTTCTTAAATTTAGTCTAATTTTTTCACCTCTTTTCTATTTTTTTTAAATATCATTATGATTCTATAAACACCAAAAAGATTAAATCGAGAGTAAAAAAAATATTTGGGGTTTAAGATCATAATAATGAAAAAATATTTATAATAGCTAAATTAAGCTGTATAAAGATTTTTCCTTAGTAACAATAGATAGGATAGAAATAACAGACTACTCTTTGATTTTTTTAATAATTGTTACTTTTTTGATGAAAATATATAATTTATTTTGTAACAACTATTTTTTAATGAGTTATATTTTACTATAACGAACATGTTTAGAAACATGTCCAAATTTTATTATAAAAAAACAAATAAACCTATTTCATCCCATATATGACCATTATACCATATATTATCCAAAAAAAAAAAACATTTATATAGGTTATTACAAAACTTCTTTCCTTAAAATTTCCATTTCATTTATAAATTAACTAAATTTTTTGGAAAATTATTAGGTTATTAGCTATAATCAAATATTTGCTCTCACAATTGTTTTCACAACATATGTTCATGTATTGTTAAAAACAACAACATTTCCTAACTAATGAAAAAATAAAGTTATCATCTTATTGTTAAAAATCAAAAAATAGTAAATGTAGTGAGGATAAGTTTTTTAGTTTAATATACTTTCCTGATTTTTATTAATAATCTATTAATTTTTATTACTCAAATAATTATTCTACTATACTTATACCTAATATGAATGTAAACACTTCAGAAATGTGCAAAAAAGATATCTATTTTAAGAACTTATCTACTTATTATTGATAGAGAAAATAGAATATTAACTAATTAAAAAAGTTGTTGTTAAAAAGCAGATCCATAATTTGAAATTTTCATGTTTTTTTTATTAAAAAATTAAATAAAAATTGTTAAATAAATTATAATTTATATTTTAATATAAACATTGAAAAATAAGCTTATTAAAATCTTATTTTTAAATAAATAAATTATGAGTCACGAATGAAAATTTATTTCATGGCTTTAAAAAAAAAATCATGAGAAAACATCCTTAAAAAAAATTAACAATGTGTGATTATGAAAGTTATTTGTTCAAGTGAAGAATCATTATTTCGCCCAGAAGCTGTTAGATGGCAAGAAAGAATGAAACTTATGAAACCTCTTGGAGAGGTTGTGGTTGTTCTTCCATGTAGTATGAAAAAACCATATTCTAATTCGAAATCCCATCAAAAATTTAAAAGAGGAAGTAAAGGATATCAAGAGCTAATTTTAACCTCACCTTTTGGAATATGCCCAAGAGAAATGGAAAACACTTATCCTATTCAATCATATGATGTAGCTGTTTCAGGAGATTGGAGTTATGAAGAGAAAAAAGTAGCTGGTGATCTTTTAAATAGCTATGTTAAAGATAAAGATGTAATAGCTAATGTTTCTGGAGGATATGAAGAAGTTTGCAAAGAATATTTAGATGATTGCATCTACACAGCAGTTGATGGAAAACCAAGTTCAAATGATTCAATCTATAATTTAAGAACAGAATTAAAAAAGTATAAAAAAGTCAAACCTAGAGAAAGAACATTAAATGAACTTAGATCAATAGCTATTTATCAATTTGGTGAAGGGGCTGAAAAATTCATTGAGGATGATATAAAAGCTAAAGGAAGATACCATAGGAAAATATTTTCTAACCACGAACAAATAGCTCTTTTAAACAAAGATATTGGTTTATACTCTCTAAATCTCGAAGGTGGGGAAAAATTAATGGAACTTGGTTTGAAAATAGTCGAAATAGATTTTGATTTGAAAACTAATACTTTATTTGCTCCAGGAGTTTCAAAAGCAGCTCATGATATTATTCCAAAAGATGAAGTTGTTGTGAGTCGCAATGGAGAAGTTGTAGGTGTTGGAAAAGCTATTTTAACCGGAAAAGAAATGGAAGATGCTACAAATGGAGTAGCTGTTCGAATAAGGCACAGAAAAAAGTGAAAGTTGAATAATATTAAATAATATTTTTCTAAAATATTAAATATTATAATTATTTTAAAAAAAAAACTCAAATCAAAGGATAATGAAAAAGATTAGCTATGTCCTTTAAAATGACAATAAAAGTAAAAACCAACATTATTATAATAACAATTTGTTCTTAAAATATTTAAAGTGATTATTCAAATAAAACTTTACTTTAAATAAAATAGCTAGGTATAAATATAATTAAAACAAATTGTAAAATAATCGTTTTATTAAAAAAAACAGAAAATGTTGAAAATAAATTAAACTAATAATTATAAAATTTTTAAAAAAAATCCTAATTAAGAAAAACTAGGAATTATAAGTAAAATTTTTAAAAATTAATATTAGCTAAAAAAAAACTTAATAAAGCATTGATTTGTTTTTACTTAAAAATATAAAATTTATAATTTGTATAATAAAATATATAATTAATATAATAAAATATATAATTAATATAATAAAACTT
>WRMT01000192.1 GCA_009777005.1 Methanobrevibacter sp.
TAAATCTTTTTTTATAACTTATTTTATTTTTTATATATTCTTTAATATTAAATATTAAATTTTTTAAATAAAATATTTTAAAGATGAATTTTATCATTGTTTCCATATGTATTTTAGAAAATTTATATTAAAAAAAAGATCTTTTTAATCAATAGCTTTAAAAATTGTCAAATATTATATATAAGTTATTATACATGTATATATGATAGTTTGATTTAATAATTTTTTTATTAAATTAAATTTTAGAAAATATTCATATTAAAAAAAACTATTTTTTATATAAAATAATTGAAAATCTAAAATCATTTTATATTTTTTTATATGTTACATAAAAGTAAAAAGAGGATTAAAATGATTAATACAAAAAAAGTAATAATACTTTTAACATTTGTTTCTTGTTTTTTCATATTAATTAGTACTGTTTCAGCTGCTGATTACTATGTAAACAATGATACAAGCCAAAAAAATATTGTAGATTGGATGAAAAATAATGCAAAAAATGGAGATAATTTAATTTTCAATGTGAGTAGCTATAACCTAACTGATACACTAAACATAACTAAATCCATTACTTTAAAAAGTGATATTAATACTAAAATTAATTTTAATAGAAATAAAGACATGTTTGATGTGAAAGCTAATGGAATCACTTTTTCAGGTCTTAGCATAAATTATAATGGAGAGGGATCTTCAAAAATAATGTATGGTGCAATATCAACTTTGAACGCATCTAAGTCCAATTTAAAAACATTTACTGTTAAGAATACTGTTATTAATGTTAATAAAAAATATACCTCAGGAATTCTTCTTGGAACTTTAAAAGGAAATATAATCAATTCAACCATAAACCTAAAAGCAGCTAACTGTTTTGGAATTTCTTTAGCAAAATGGACTGGAAACCTTATAAATACTACAGTTACTTCTAAAGGTACAGATTCCGTCTGTGTTTATTCTGAAACTTGGAGTGGTGTTGTAAATAGAAGTAAACTTTCCAATGATGGTTCTACAAAAAATCTTTATACTGCAGGATTTATTTCTGTGAATTCAAAAGGTTCAATTATTAATAGTGAAATAAAATCAAAAAATAGCTATGCAGCTATGGTAACCGATAATGTAGCTGTTAGTAAATCTACTCTTTCATCAAAAAAGGGTTTATCAAAAGTTTACAGATTTCGCCCAGATTTAATAATATACAATGAAGTTGGTTTTTCTAAAAACACTTATTCATTTAGAATTTACAATATAGGTGAAATTAACTCAAAAGCTTGTACTTTTCAACTGAAAACAGGCACAGTAACTAAAACAGCTTCTGTAAAAGCTTTAAAACCAGGTCGATATACTACAGTTAAAATAACTATACCTTCAAAATTTGTAGGCAGAAGATATACAAAAACAATGAAAGTCGACACTAAAAATGTAAATAAGGAAAAAAATAAGAAAAACAATGTAGGTAAATTTAAATTTTAACTACACTTATTTTTTCTAATTTGAAACTATATTACAACTCAAGTTTTTAAAAATTCTCAGTTAATTTACATACTATTATAATAGCTATTTTTCAATATTATTGTTTTAAAAAATAAGAACTAATACTTAATGAAATTAAAAGAAAGTAGGAAAGTTTTGAAATGTTTATAACTAACAAGTTTTATACAATTTTAAAAGCATTCCACTTTTTTTGATAAGTTTTTAAATATTTAACTCAATAGTTTCTAATTCTATTATAATAACTATTTTTAATCTTTTAATAACCTATTAATAAATCAATAATTTCTAATCCTAATAACTATTTTTAATCTTTTAATAATCTATTAATAAATCAATAATTTCTAATTCTATTATAATAGTTATTTTTAATCTTTTAATAACCTATTAATAAGCCAATAATTTCTAATTCTATTATAATAGCTATTTTTAATCTTTTAATAATCTATTGACACCACTTAAATAAGCTTCTACACTTGCATTAATAATATCTGGTTGTGTACCTCTTGCTGAAATGATTTTATCTCCAAGTCTTAGCTTAACAATAACATCTATAAGTGCATCAGTTCCACCAGTTATTGCATCAACATGGTATTCTTCAAGTTCAACATCGGCAAAATCAGCTATTCCTTTTTTTACAGCTACAATAGCTGCATCAACTGGACCTATACCAACACCAGCTTCTAAAATATCTTCTCCGTCAATTTTCATTTTTACAGAAGCTGTTGGAATGACTTTATTACCTGAAACTATTGTAAGTTCTTCAAGTTTTATTTTTTGCTCACTTTCTATTTCTAAAACATTATCGGCAATAGCTTGAAGGTCTACATCTGTAACACACTTACCCATATCACCGAGAGATTTAACTCTTGTAAATATTTCATCGAGCTGGTCTTTTTTAGTTTTAATTCCTAACTCTTGAAGCTTGTTTTTTAAACCTTTTGAACCAATATGTTTTCCCATAACAAATTTTCTTTTATGACCAACTAACTCAGGAGTTATTGGCTCATAAGTTGCAGTGTTTTTCATAACACCATCAGCATGAATTCCAGACTCATGAGCAAAAGCATTTTCACCAACAATAGCTTTATTTGGCTGAAGATAAACTCCAGTGAGTCTAGCTACTAGTTTTGAAGTGGAATAGAGTTCCTGAATATTAATATCAGTTTCATAAGTATCATATAATGTATTTAAAGACACGATAATCTCTTCTAGTGAAGCATTTCCTGCTCGTTCACCAATTCCATTTACAGTACAATGAAATTCGCTAGCTCCTATTCTTAAAGCTGAAAGTGTGTTAGCTACAGCTAAACCGAAATCATTGTGACAATGTACACTTAATGGAACTCCAAGATCATTAAGTTGAGAGTAGAATTCTTGTGATTTTTCTGGAGTTAACATTCCAACAGTATCACAGGCACAAATTCTACTTGCACCTACAGAAACTCCTTCTTTAAATATTTTTTTTAAAAAGACCATTTCACTTCTTGTTGCATCTTCAGCAGAAAGTTCCACAAGTAATCCATGATCAACAGCATATTCACATGCATCAATAGCTTGTTGTAAAACTTCTTCTTTAGTTTTTTTTAACTTATGCTCAATATGTAAGTTTGAGGTTGGAACAACAAGATGAAGACTATCAACATCACATTCTAAGGCAAAATCAATGTCTAACCTTAAAGCACGAGCAAAACTAGCTATTTCACAATTTAAACCTTCACTAGTTATTTGTTTAATAGCTTCTCGCTCACCAGGTGAAGTAATAGCTGAACCTGCTTCAATAATATTAACTCCAATTTCATCTAATTTGGTAGCTATTCTTAATTTTTCACTTGTTGTAAGTGATATTCCTGGTGTTTGTTCTCCATCACGAAGGGTAGTGTCTAGTACTCTAATTTTCAATAAAACCACTTTTATAAAATTATTAATTTAAATTTTGATAAAATAAATAATTATGTTTTAATGTTTTGATAAGTATATGATAAAATTATTAATTTAATAAATATAATAAGATAAAAATTTTAATAATCCAAATATAATTTGAATATTATTAATAAAATAATTATAAACAAACAAAACATAATTTGAATATAATAAGATAAAAATTATTAATAATCCAAATATAATTTGAATATTATTAATAAAATAATTATAAACAGACAAAATATAATTTGAATATTAATAAGATAAAAATTATTAAATTATAATATATTTATCATCATTGAAATAAACTAAGTTTGATAAAAATTTTTTTTATGTCAACTAATACTGAACTTCGTTATAGGATAGTATAGCGAACATGAAGTAAATACTTTTATAGATATTTTTAATATTATTAAAATTAGGAAATTATATTTTTTTAAATTTTTAAGAAGATTAAATTTCTAACTTATAGAATTATATTTTTAATATAAAGTGAAAATATGAAATTATATTTTTTTAAATTTTTAAGAAGATTAAATTTTAACTTATTGTAAGATATGTTTAATATTAGCTAAAATTTTATAATAATATTTATTTTATTAATTAAAAATACAGAATATAAAAAAAATAAAATTTATATTAATAATATTCTTCAAATCAATTTTAATAGCTACATTAACAATTGTTTTTAATAATTTTCAATTAGAAAATGTATTTGTTATATTTATGGCTTTTTTACCATATAAATATTTTTTTCTTAAAAAAGTTAATTATATGTTATTTCTTTTTAAAGTGAAAAAAAAGATTAAAAATACTTGTCTTGAAAATTATTAGTTAATTAGTGAATCTAAAAAGCAATTTATTGATTAATCCTTTGTTTGATTTTTTTGAAAGGTTTGCAATTTATTTCTTAAATTAAAACATAGTTCTATAAATTATAATGAATACTTGTTATAGAGAAGTTAAAATTTTTATACTATAAGATAATATAAATTTATATAATATTATTTTTATTTATAAGAATTTTTATTTTTATAATTCAAAACTAAGTTTTTATTATTAGATAAAAATTTTTTCATTATTTTTTATAAAGTTTATGGAGAGCAAATGTTGAAAGATAAATGTGGTATAATAGGAATTCATTCAAGTGATTCCTCTAAAGAAGTATCATCTCTTATTTATTATGGATTATATGCATTACAACATAGAGGTCAAGAATCAGCGGGAATAGCTGTTCACAATAAGGAAGAAGGTTTAAAATATCATTGTGGAATGGGATTATTGTCTGATGCTTTTAAAAATTTTGAAATTAGTGAACTTAATGGTGATGTTGGTATTGGTCATGTAAGATATTCAAGTAATAGCCAACCAAAAGAAGAAAACTGCCAACCTTTTGTAACTGAATTTGATGATGGTTTTATTGCTGTAGCACACAATGGAGATATTGTAAATGCAGTTTCTATTAAAAACCAACTTATTGATGAAGGTTATAAATTTCGATCTGATAGTGACTCTGAAATTTTATGTTATTTAATTGAGCGAGAAAATAAAAAAACAAAGAATTTTATAAAAGCTATTGAAAATATTTCTAAATTTATTATTGGTGCTTATTCTCTTGTTATTTTAATAAATAATGATTTATATATTTTACGAGATCCTGCTGGAATGAAACCGCTTGTTATAGCTAATAAAGATGATTTATTAATAGCTGCTTCTGAAACTGTAGCTTTTGATGTTATAGGAGCTAAATATATTCGTGATGTAGTTCCAGGTGAAATAATTCACTTTAAAGATAATAAAATCAATAGCTATATGATAGATTCTGCTGATTTAACAAAAAATGCTCATTGTATGTTTGAATATGTTTATTTTGCAAGACCTGATAGTATTATTGATAAAAAAAATGTTTATCAAGTTAGATTAAATATTGGAAAAGGTCTTTTTAAAGAATTTCCAATCGATGCTGATGTGGTAATGCCAATTCCTGATTCATCTATACCTGCAGCTATTGGTTATTCAAGAGCTTCAGGAATTCCTTATGGTGAAGGATTAATTAAAAATAGATATGTTGGAAGAACTTTTATAATGCCAACACAAGAAAAAAGAGATTTAGCTGTTAAGCTAAAGATTAATCCATTAGTTTCCGAATTAAAAGATAAAAAAATTGTTTTAGTCGATGATAGTATTGTAAGAGGAACTACATCTAAATCTTTGATAAAGCTATTAAGAGACACAGGGGTTAAAGAAATCCATTTACTTATTGGATGTCCACCAGTTATCGCTCCTTGTTTTTATGGTGTGGCAATGGCAAATAAAAAAGACTTAATAGCTGTTGATCATTCTGTTGAAGAAGTTAAAGAACAGTTAGGTGTTGACTCTTTAGGATATATTAGTTTAGACTCTTTGGTGGAAGCTATTGATATTCCTGCTGATGAACTATGCTTAGCTTGTATAACTGAAGATTATCCTACCGAAATATTGATTTAAATACAATAATTATCATTATTAACTCTAAAATAATATTATTTTTTTTATTAAAAAAATAAATTGACAGTAAAGAAAAAAAAAAAAAAAAAAGGAAGCGGGGGGGGAGAAAGAAGGGAACCTTAAAAAAAATTTTTATACAACGAC
>WRMT01000193.1 GCA_009777005.1 Methanobrevibacter sp.
CAAGTAAAATTAGCTACTATTCCTAAACTTAAGACAATTACTAATAAAGTAACATTGACTTCAAGTGTAACTGGAGTAATATTTAACACTCAGAAAAAATGGTACAACACAATTAAATTCTACAACAACGGCAAACTACAACATCAAATCCATGTACCAATTAAAGTCAATAGCTATAGTGCAGGCACAAGTATTTTGGATTATACCTTTAAAAAGAACCATAACAATATGACAATTCAAAGCATACTAAATGGTGGAACTAACTATAATAATGTTTTTGATTCAGTCAATGTTGTTGTTAAAAAAACTTAAAATTTTAATTTATTTATTTTTTTTTTTACTTTTTTTTTAAAAATTAATTGTTTAACCAAGCACTACTGGAGAAATTATTTGTTCTTCATCCTCAATATCATTAGCTATTTCTACTGCTCTTTCATGCTGTTCTTCTGATTCAATATAATAAGAAACTAAAAAATTTGTATCAAGGAATATCATATTCCTCTTCTCACTTCTCTTACTAATTCAACAGCATTAAAAGGTTTACAACCCTTTACTATACCCGCCATTCTTTTTTTTCTTTCAGAATTAGGTTTTCTATTTTTATTGGCAATAAGATAATCTGGAATTTTTTGTTCAGACTTTTCAATTCCCTTTTCTATAATGTCATTTAAAGCTTGATTTTCACTTATTCCTTCTTTTTTAGCTATTTTACTAACAGCTTTTAATAAGTCAGGTTTAATATTATTTGTTCCAGAGCTCATGACAATCACAGCTTTTATATTTGTCTTATCTTACTATAAAAAATATTCTGATTCATTGCATCTTATTGTTAAAAAAAACTCAAAAAAATCATTGAATTCTTTTTTTTTTTAGTATAATTATTGTCAATACAAGTGTTAGAAGAAAACAAAAGAAACTAATTTTTATTTTGAGAAAAGAATCTTTAATTATTTTATTTTTTTCTTTATTTTCCTATTTTTTGGTTTTTATTTTATATTTTTTAAAATAAAGTCATCATATTGGAAATTTTTATTAATCAGGATAAATATGTCGTTAAATAGCTATTTCTATTTTATCGTAATTAACTATTGGTATTTTACGATTTTTACTTCCATATTTGAAGTCTATTAAACCTTCTTTTTCAAGTAGATTGACTTTTTTTTGAACAAAGCTAACTTCCTTATTAAGTATTTTAGCTAATTCACTGATTGAATTAGGATTGTTTTCTTTAATAGTTTTTATTATTTCAAAATCTTTATTTCCTATGTTTATATCTTCAATGAATATTGTTTTTCCTTCTTCCTGTTCTTCATTTGGATGTTTTAGGAAATATTCCCAATCTTCAAGATCTGAGTATAATAACATATTTTCATTGTCTTTTTCAAACTTTCTTTTTAGATTTTTCAATGATCCATATTGATTTTCAAGTTCTCTAATTTTATCTTTTCCTTTAATTATTCTCATTATTGTTAATGGTATCATAATAACTCCTCTGTTAACTTCTTTTTATCAATTTTTTTATTATTTTCAATATGTTTCACTACAATTTTATATGCTTCATTAAGGTTATTTATTTGAATCGGATGGTGTTTCCCTTTTAATGAATAATGTATATGTGGAAACCCATGAAAGTTATCGATCCTTATATTTATGGGAGTTATTGTTATTGCCCATCCCCTATAACCATTTTTACGATAGAGAGTATATTCTCCCACTTTCATTATCTCAGTTTCATTACTTTTCATTAAAACATAAATATGAGGTTAATTTTATATAAATGTTTTTATTTTTTTAACCTGACTTTTATAAATGTTTTCTCATTATTTACTATAAAAATATTCTTGTTGTTCACAAAAGAAAGAATAAAAAGTGAAGATGAGAAGATAGAATTAAAAGGAAAAACCAAACTATATAAAACCTTTTTCATTAATCAAGAATGTTCTTTAAAGATAAAAGTTGAAATTAACAAACCTGAAGCAAATGGAGAATTATATGTTGCATGCTATTAAAATATAGATTAGCTATTTTAATGGCATGTAGATTAGGGATAAACATTAATATTTAGCTAATTAGAGTGAAAAAAACTATTTTCACATATTTGCTATTAATTTCAGTTATTAAATGCAATTTTAGCTAAATAAGAATAATAATCCTTCTAAAACAAATATACATTAGTCTGAGGTTTTTCATACTCTCTTTTTCTTTTATTTTATTTTAAGAATCCCTATTCAACCATTTACATGTAATATATTTATATCATAGCTATACATGTATTGAAAAAATGAATAGTTAATATTATATATATAATATTTTGATATTTATCTTTAGTAATAAAAAAAATGGAATATTCATTTTTTTAATAGCTAATATGGGAACTAATTAATATAAATAATAAAAACCATAGGAGCTATTTAAAATACTATTTCCTATATTTTTCTTTAAAAATATTATCTGGCACTGTCAAAAATGGTGGTGCTGACTATGAATTTCCTAAGCCACAATTGTTTTTCTATTTCTGTCCATCCATCTTTTTCTACCTAATGTTATAGTCCTTTCCAATCCTCTATCAGTTCGATAGATTCTTTTTTGATTATCTGGTAAAGAAACACCATTATAACATTCTAACTGGTTATTAGTCCTAGGTAAAAAATCATAAATCATATGATTAACTGTTTTTTCAAAAGTTTTATTTAATCGTCGAATGAATTTGGAAACAACAGAAGGTAAGTTATTTCTAGTATTGTATAATAATTTAAATCGTCTTTTAGCATTTTTAACATCATTTTGACTAAAAATATTTGATATCCTCTCTTTTAAATTATTTAATTTTTTTAATTCTTTGTTAAGGTCACGTGTTTCAGATTTTAACATTTTAACTTTCTTTTCATTCTTTTTGCGGACTTTTTTATATTTGTAAAATGGTAATTTTTCATTAATTTTCTCTATTTTATTGTTGTTAGATTTTATTTTTCTTTTTAGGTGGTTTATAGGTTTTTTTAGATCATTCATTAAGTTTTGCATTAAGTGAAAATTACAAAGTACGTGTAGCCAACCCATATCATCAATGATTGTGGAGTATGCTTTATCACCATCAGAGACCATTCCTTTGACTTTTTTATCCTTCAAATTTTTTCTTAGGAATTCTTCTTTAAATTTAATGTCTAACTCTTCAGTAGGTATAATTAGATCATCAATAATTATGTTGGTATGCACGTCCATTATCACAGGTCTTGCTCGAGATTCGCCATTAACTGAAGGAAATTGTTCATATATGGCAAAAACACCGCTTAACTCACTAACATCATATTTAAATGATTCTGCACATTCTTTTTTCAAGTATTCTTCACTTTCATTATCTAGAAAATTTAAGACGGATTGTCTTGTGAGTTTAGCTTGGTATATAAATGTTATTACTTCTGACATTTTCTCCAATGACATATATGCAATTTCATAAAGCTTTATAGTGCAGATCTTACTTTTTTTTCATAATTACAACCTTTAGGCACAAAATGATCAATATTAGTTACTTTTCCCAGTTTACATTTTTTGCTTTTACATTCGTATTTTTGTAAATGTGCTAATTCTACTTTATTCAATAATCTCTCTCAGTATCCATTTCTTTTCATTATCGTTCCACATGACGGACATGCCACTGTTTTGCCATCCCAATAAATGACTTTAGTGATTTTTGGAATAATTTTTTATATTCACGAAGAAGAGAAGGGGTAGCTAAAGGAGAAAGTTTCATGATATTTCCTTCTATTTCTACCAAAGAGTTATATGCTTCATCATCCAATTTATTACTGTGCGGTTTTTTGTCATGATTAATAATTATCGCACACACACTCTTATTAATTTTTATTTTTTTTGAGAGAGTAAAAAATTCACATGAGGAAATTATATCATAATTCAAATTTTTAAAAATCTTAATTAAAATTAATTCTAATATTACTATTTAAATTAATATAAATAATAAAATATTCTTAATTTTTAAAAATAAGATTAAGATTAATTAAACAAATAATAAGAATTTTAATAATATATAAATCATTATATTTGATAATGAAAAATTCAAATTTTAGTGAAAATAATCATGATATACTCCCATCACGTGGATTTTTGACTATGCCTTTTTGTTCAAATTTTAACATTTGAGTTTTATAAACTCAGCACCGTAATTTTTGACAGAGCCCTTCTAATAAAATTAAATAAAAAAAGGAGGTGAAAAAAACTATGAAAAATATAAACTTTAAAAAAATATTAAGCTTTTCAATTTTATTAGCTATAGCTATTTTACTTATAGCTTCATTATCTGTAACTTTTGCAGCTAATACAACAATTAGTAACACTACAGCCAATGGTATTATTGGAGCTGTGAACAATGCAAGTGTCAATCCAGGAGATACAATATTTTTAAGTCCTGGAGTATACAACAAGATCAACAATGACACTAACATAACTATATATAAAAATGTGACAATCCAAGGAATTGGCTCAAAAGATCAAGTAATCATCGATGGAAAAGGACTAACAAGAATATTTACAATAGCTAACAATTTTAATGTGACTTTTATTAACATAACATTCACCAATGGAAATGCCACAAGTGATAGTGGTGGTGCAATCTTGAATTATGGTGATATGTCTGTTTCTGATTCTACTTTCATTAATAACACAGCTAATACTCATGGTGGTGCAATCTGTAATTATGGTGATATGTCTGTTTCTGATTCTACTTTCATTAATAACACAGCTAATGTTAATGGTGGTGCAATCTGGAATAACGGTGATATGTCTGTTTCTGATTCTACTTTCATTAATAACACAGCTAATACTGGTGGTGCAATCTTGAATTTTCGGAATATGTCTGTTTCTGATTCTACTTTCATTAATAACACAGCTAATGCTGCTGGTGGTGCAATCTGTAATAATGTGAATATGTCTGTTTCTGATTCTACTTTCATTAATAACACAGCTAATGTTTATGGTGGTGCAATCTATAATAGTGATAATACTAATTTGAATCTCAGTTTTTCTGTATTTTATAATAATGCTGGAAATAAAATTATATATACTCTCAATGATAATTGTACTTTAAAGGATAATTTTTACTTCTGGGTTAATCCAAACCTTAGTAATATGGCTGCACTGTTAAATAACATAACAAATGAAGTAGCTTGTATAGAAAACTTTTATTACTTAAACATTAGTAATGATACTGTTTTATATGCTGGTGAAACATTGAATATTAAGTCACTATTAGCATATAATGGAACTATTGTTCCTAGTGTTAATGATTTACCTGATTTAAATATTACTTTAGAGTATAATGGTTTGCTTATCAAAGAATATAGCTATAAAGATACTGTTGATATTCCTGTAGCTATTAATAGCTTATCACCTAATGATTTTATTTTTTATTATGGGTCTGATTCTATATATGAAATAATATTAACTACTACTCTGAATTCTGGAAACACCAGTTTGACAGTTTATCCAGTTTCTGGAACTGTAAGCGATACAATAATATTAGAAGCTAAATTAACAAGTCGTTCAGGAAATCCTATAGCTGGAGCTACTATTGAATTCTTTGTAAATGAAGTGAATGTAGGTTCTAACATTACAGACATCAATGGAATAGCTAAATATCATCATGTACTTCAAATATCCGATTATGAGTACTTAGCTAATTATACTGGTAATAGTACTTATAATAGTAATCAGTCAGCAACTGCAAGTTTGGTAGTTAATAAGATTAATACTATTTTAACTGTAGTTGGTCCTGTTGCAGCTAATGTTGGTGAAACTGTTCAGCTAATAGCTAATCTTACTGAAAACCTTGGTAATCCTGTTGTTGGAGCTACTATCCAATTCTTTGTAAATGGAGTGAATGTAGGTTCTAACATTACTGGCATTGATG
>WRMT01000194.1 GCA_009777005.1 Methanobrevibacter sp.
CCACTGATCTTCGCCCCCAACACCATACACGGCAACCCGTTTGTCCCCTATACGGTCATATTACATTCGACAACCGGCACAGGCAAAATCCTGTCGCAGATAAGCATCTATCCCAATCCGGCAAGTAGTCGGCTATACATTTCGCGTAACGTTGAAACGATTGACTTAGTCGAAATAATAAACTTGAGCGGACAGACTGTCATGCTTCAAAAGGATTATAACGCCGCCTCAATAGACGTATCCCCCTTAGAGTCAGGTATGTACCTGATAAGGATTACCGTAAACAAAGAAACGGTTGTTAAAATGTTTATAAAGGAAAGGTAGTTTTTAAAGAACTGGGTACGCGGACTTCCCGTCCGCTTTCTCAAAGTGCGGACGACCGCGTACCCGGAACTTTATGGCTCAATACTCAATAACGGAAAATATTGTTTACCCCAAAATTAGATAAATAAACTTAAATATTAAATTTTAAATAAATAATTAATAATTAATTTTATAAAAGAATATAAATAATAATCATTTAGATTGATTAATAAAAGATTATTAAAAATTTTTAAAAAAAACAATTACTTAAAAACTTTATTTGCAATACTATATATTTAAAAAAGAATAATTGACTCATTGAACTTTAATTGCTTCCCAAATCATTTTTAAATTTGAATCAACAAGTTTTTTAAATGAAATATCTGGTTGATAAACCCATAAGTCTATATATCCTTTTAAATTTGATTGAATAAACATGACCAATGATTCAATATCAATATCATCTCTTATTTCTTTTTTTTCAATTGCATCTTTGACAAGATCATAGTAAAAGCTATATAATTCCTCGTGTAATTGATAAAATAAATGCCTAGTTTCAGGATTTTGATGAAAAATTGATGTAAGTAATGTGAAATATTTTTTATAATCAAATTCATGTTCAGATGCAGTATATAAAATGTCTTCTTCTTTAATAAAAGAATTAGTTTTATAATTAAAAATAAATTCTATTTTTTCAATAAATGACCCATTAAATTTTTTGACTGCTTCTTTAAATTCCTGAAAATTGTCCATAAGATACATATGAACCATATAAAGTAAAATTTCATCTTTATCCTTGAAATGATAGTAAATTGATCCAACAGCTACTCCTGATTTTTCTGAAATTTCTTTAACAGAAACATTATCAAAACCATCTTGCATTGATAGTTCAAAAGCTATAAGTGCTATTTTGTTTTTATTAGTTATCATAGATATTGCCTACCTTACCATTATATAATAAATATTATATAACAATATATGAATATATCATATATATAATTTGCTAAAAAAGTTATACTCAAAGTCTTTAATCAAGGAAAAATTAAACGAATTTTCCAAAGAATATAGATGATTTAAACCCTTGCAATTTTACAGTATTCCGTCTAAAGATATAAAAAGAAATTTTCAGTGAATTTTCATGTGCAAAAATGCAATAAAGATTAAAAAAAGTAAAAAAAAAAAAAAAAAAAAAAAATTAACGTTGAAAATGGAAAAAAAGCAATGAAGATTAAAAAAAAAGTAGAAATAAAAAAAAGTTTCTTAATTTTCTGATCTAATCATGGTTAAAATCATTTTAAAGGGTTTTACTGCAGCTAAAGCATGAGGTTCATTAGCTGGCATGATAATCAATTCTCCTTCCTTAACAATATTAAGATTTCCAGAAATTGTTATTTCAGCTTCCCCATCAACTATTTGAACCATTGCATCAAATGGAGCACTATGCTCACTTAAACCTTGACCTTTATCAAAAGCAAATATAGTTACAGTGCCTACTTCTTTTCTAATTATTTCTCTACTAACAACAGATCCTTCTTGATATTCAGCTAAACCACTGATATTAATAGCTTTTCCCTTTAAATTATCCATAATATTCCTCCTATGAATAAATAGCTAATAAATATTTATTATAGTTTATTAGCTAATTTATTTCTTTAAAAATTAAAAAAATAATTCAAATCATTTTAATAAATATAGTATTATTTTATTATTATTTTATTAATTTATTATAAATTAATTTAATGAAAATTATAAAAATATTTTAAATCCTATTAAAAAACTATTATTGAAAAAAAGAAGAAAAAAATTAGCTATTAAAAAAACTAACATTATTAAAATAAATAAAAAGAAAAAATTAGATTATTAAGCTAAAATCATTAAATATTTTTAAAATAAAAATAAATAAAAAGAAAAAATAGCTATTTAAACTAAAATCATTAAATATTTTTAAAATAAAAATAAATAAAAAGAAAAATTAACTATTTAAGCTAAAATCCTTTTAATATCTTCTTCTGGATCACCTATAGGAGTTAAATTATAAGTTTTAACTAAAAAGTTCACAATTGTATCATTAGCCCATGCTGGTAAAATCGGACCTATTAACATGTCTTTCTTGTTTAAAAACAATAAACTCCAAAGAATAGCTGCTGCTTTTTGTTCCATCCAGCTTAAAACAATTGTAAGTGGAAGGTCATTTAATTCTAGATTAAATAAGTCACAAAGTGCAATAGCTAAATCAATAGCTACGATTGAATCATTACATTGACCAATATCTATAAGTCTTGGAACTCCTTCAATATCACCTAAATCCAAATCATTAAACCTGTATTTTCCACAAGCTAATGTAAGAACAACTGTATCTTTTGGTAATTTTTCAACAAATTCTCTGTAATAATTTGTTTGTGGAAGTGGACTGTCACATCCACCAACTAAAAAGAATCTTTTGATTTTTCCAGCTTCAACAAGTTCTTTAATTTTATCTGCTAAGGAAAGGATGGTTGAAAGACCAAAGCCAGTTGTTAAAGTTGTTTTTTCTTCTTCTTCTAAATCTCCAAGTTCAAGAGCTTTATTAATTACTGGTGTAAAATCATAATCTTGTATTTGTTTCACTTCAGGAATCTTAGCTACACCACTTGTGAAAATTCTATCACTATATTCATCTTTTGGTAAAAGAACACAGTTAGAACTAGCTAAAATAGCTACATTATACTTGGAAAATATTTTCTTTTGATCAAACCAAGGTCCACCTAATTGACCAACTAAATGTTTGTATTTTTTTAGCTTAGGATAACCATGAGCAGGTAACATTTCACTATGAGTGTAAATGTTTATTCCTTTACCTTCAGTTTGTTTTAAAAGTTCCTCAAGAGCTTTTAAATCATGCCCTGTTACAAGTATTCCAGGACCTTTAGAAGATCCAACTTCAACACTAGTTGGCTCAGGTTCTCCATAATTCTCAATATGTGCATCTTTAAGCATTTTCATAGCTTTAATATTAGCTTCTCCAGCTTCAAGACCAAGACCTACAAGGTCAACTAGGTCAAAATTTACATTTGTAAGAGTGCTGTACAATCCTTTGGTTAAAAACTCATCAACTTCAGAATCTTTAGCTCCTAATTCATTTGCCTGATAATTATATGCAGTTATGCCTTTAATTGCATATATTAAATTATCTTGTAGTCTAGCTATTGTAGGTTCCTTTCCACAAACACCTCTAACAGTACAGCCAGTTCCTTTTGCAGTTTGAGAACATTGATAACAAAACATTTCCAACTTATCCTTTGCCATATTTTTACCTCCATTAATAATTTTTAAATTTTTATTTTTAATTTTTAATTCTAAATTTTATCTTTTAGAAACACTAAATCAATAAATAAATATTTTTTTTAAAAAAAAACATTAAATTTTTATTTTTAATCTTAGAATTTAATTATTTTGGTTTATTGAAGAACAAATAAATAAGAATAGCTAATTTTAAATAAATCAAATATTTATAAATAGCTAGTTTATTTTACTTTAAAAATCATTGATTAAGAAATATTTGTTCTTATATAAAGATTAAATTAAATCCTATATAATATTTTTGTCACTTATTTAGGGTAAAAAGTAACAAATAATTATGTGAAAAAATAAAAATATTTTCTATGAAAATAATGAATAAATATGTAGCTAAATAAGGGATAAATAAATAGATAAATAAATGGATAAAAAAGGAATAAATATAGATAAAAAAAGAATAAACAAGGAATAAATAATAGCTATTTATAATACCTTTCAAAAAATACTTAAAAATAAGAGTTATAATAAAAAAAATATAAATTATTATTAAAAAATTTAAAAACAATATTATGATAATTAAATTATTTATCATGACTTAAATCTAAATAATTAATAAAAAAACAATGAATAATTATTTTAAATATAATTTAAAGATTTTAAAGATGATAAAAACAATAGATAAATAATAAAAAAAAAAAAAAAAAAAAATATAATTCTAATAATATAATTTTAATAATATTTAAAAAATTAAGTTAAAATATTTAAAAGATAAATAGTTGGGATATATTGGAAAATAAAGCTATTGAATCATTAAAAAAGCTAGGACTTAGTACTTACCAAGCATTAGTCTACCTTTCACTAACGTATATGATTTCAGGTACAGCTACTGAAATTAGCTTAAATTCAAATGTTCCTCGATCAAAAATTTATGATGTTTTGAAGATATTAGGTGAAAAAGGATTTATTGAAATTGAAAGAGGAAGACCTCTTAAATACCATGTTGTTCCACCAAAAGAAGTTTTTAGACATCATAAAGATAAAATATTAGAAGAATTAGAAGAAACAGAAATGGAACTTAACTATGCCTATGAAAGCCAATTGTCAAAAATTCCAGCTCCAATATGGTTAATTCATGGTACAGATAGAATAATTAAAAAAGAGCTCGAAATTATCTCAAGGTCTAAAAAAACAATAAACATAAGAATGGGATTTTTATTTAGAAATGAAATTGATCAGCTAATTGAAAAGTTTAATAAGTTGATTAACAAAGGGATTGAAGTCAATATATTAGCTTCTCCTTATTCTTATGTAGATAATAAAAAAATAAATATTATTAAAGAATTTAAGGATTCCGAAGTTAATATAATGAAAGCAGATCTTCCATATGTAAAAATGATAGTTAGAGATGGAAAGGAAATGATTCATATATTTACTAAATTTTCAGGGAAAAAAAGAAGTGTTATTTCTAATACAGCTATTGGAGTCTGGAATCAATATGAAGACATAGCTAAAAACTATGATGAGAGATTTTTCAATGTTTGGAAGAAAAAATCTAAAAAGTAAGCCTTTAATTTCATTTAATAAAAATAATGAAAAAAACCTAAAATCTAAAATTTTTTTATTTATAAAAAATAATCATACCAAAGATTGTTGAAAGCTTGTAATATTTGAAAAATACTGGTTATAAAATTAAAATTAAAATAGTACATATAGTATTAATTGAAGCACGATTAATTTATTTTATAGTATAATGGAATATTAGTATTTATCTATGACCAAATATATATCATATCATGAATATTTAAATTTATATATAATTCATTTCAAAACAGCAAATTTTTACACTTGAAATGTATGTCTAAAATTCTTTTTTTAATAAAAAAATTTTTAAATTCAATTTTTTTAGAAAATATAGATAATAATTAAGATTTTTTTATAAAAATCATTGAAAAAAATTTTATTTAGTTTGATAAAAAATTTTTGATTTTATAAAATTTTTATTTATCATTAAATAAATTTCTATTTATTAATAATTTTTATTATTTCTTTTAATTCTAAATATAAAAGATTATTTTTAATTATTTTTAATATTAATGCTATTAATTTTCATAAAAATAAAATTAATAAAAATATAGTCATTTTATAAAAATATTATTTTAAAAAAAAGTTTATTCTTTCACTTAAAGCTACATTATTGGATAGCTATTAATCTTAAAAAAAAAAAAAAAAAAAAAAAAAAGTTGAAAAAAAAAACTCTTTTAAAAAATTTTTTTTATTTTTATTTTTTTTTTAAACCCATATCCCAAAAAAAAGGG
>WRMT01000195.1 GCA_009777005.1 Methanobrevibacter sp.
TTAGGAAATTTTTATCAGATTTTAAAAGTAAATGACAAGTTTATTAAATTCATATTCATCACTGGAATATCCAAATTTGCACATGTTTCATTATTTTCTAAACTAAATAGTTTATATGATTTATCACTAAAAAATGAATTTAATGGAATATGTGGCTATTCACAAGATGATTTAAAGTTTAACTTTCAAGATCATATTCAAAAATTAGCTAATAAGCTTGAATATGGATATGATGATGCAATAAATGAGATTAAGTCCTTTTACGATGGATATAGTTGGAATGGTGAAGGAGAAGTTTATAATCCTTATTCTACTTTGTTATGCCTTAAAGACAATGAATTTGCTGCTGAATGGTTTAATACAGGTACACCTACTGTTTTAACTCAGTACCCAATGAGTACTCATAGTATCAAAGCTTTTGCAGAACCAACTATAGTTAACGATGATGAACTTAGAAATTCCACTACTGAAAATATTAGGGATGAAATATTTCTATTTCAAACAGGTTATCTAACTGTAGCTAGTATAGATAGAAAAAAAAGAAATAAGTTATATAATCTAAAAATTCCTAATTTGGAAGTGAAAAATGCTCTTTTAAAGAATCTTATTAACCAATATTCTAAAATTCCTAACCATGATACAATAGAATATGCAGAAAAACTATTGGAATATGTCATAGAGGGGAGCTGTGAAAAGATAATAGAAACACTAGGAGACTATCTTTCACCTATATCAAATGAAATAAGGGGAAAAGATGAAAGATACTACCATGCACTAATATTCATGCTACTTTTCTCTGCAAAAATCCATGTACATAATGAAGTACATAGCTACAAAGGAAATGCAGACTTAGTAATTGAAGATGAGGATTATGTGGCAATAATTGAATTCAAACAAAATGATAAAAAATCAGTAAAATACATGATAAATGAAGCTATGGATCAAATTGAAAAAATGGACTATACCAGACAATATAAAAATAAAAAAATAGTCAAAGGAGCCATAGTATTTAAAAAAGGTGAAATAGGTTGTAAATTAGTAACACAAGAGTTTAAAAAATAGCTTAGTTCAACACAGAAATTTACTTTCATATATATTAATAATTTATAGTTATTAATTATTACTATTTTTCAGAACATATTTATTAAATGATAACTAAAATATTATTCATTATTTTTAAATATTATTTTTCACTAATAGTTATTTGTATTTTTTTAAAAACAGCTGAAAAATAATCTTATTTCAAATTAAAATAAATTAGATATAATTATTAAAATTTTCTTATAAAAATATATTTTAAGGTATTATTTTTAATTAAAATTAATTAGATATAATTTATTAAAATTTTCTTATAGATATTAAAATATTGTTTCAAATTAAAATCAATTAATTATAATTATTTATAAAAATATTCTCATTTATTTCAATATTCAAGTAAAAATTTATTTTCAAGATTGTGGAGTGAATAGTATTGTCAGAAGTATCTTCGAAAGAATTGTATGAATTTAAAAGAACTCTTAAAGAATTATCTGAAAAAAAAGGAAGAGGTACAGAATTAGTTTCAGTTTATGTACCTCCAGACCGTCAAATTAGTGATGTAGCTAAACATATGAAGGAAGAATTAAGTCAAAGTGCAAATATCAAAAGCAAACAAACAAAAAAAAATGTTCAATCAGCTATTGAAGTTATTGTACAAAGACTTAGATTATTTCCAAGACCTCCAGAGAAAGGATTAGTTCTTTTTGTGGGAATGATTCCAAAAGGTGGTCCTGGAACAGAGAAGATGGAAACATATGTTTTTGAGCCACCAGAACCAATTCAAACATACACATATCATTGTAATTCTGAGTTCTTTTTAGAACCATTACAACATATGATGGATGTTAAAGAGATTTATGGTTTGGCTGTTATTGATAGAAAAGAAGCTACAATAGCTACTCTCAAGGGAAAAAGAGTGGATATTTTAAAACACTTAACAAGTGGTGTTCCAGGCAAACATAAGGCAGGTGGTCAATCACAAAGGAGATTTGATCGTTTAATTGACTTAGCTGCACATGAATTTAAAAAACGTATTGGAGATCATATGAATGATGCTTTTTTAGGCATTGAAGATTTTAAAGGGATAATTTTAGGTGGACCAGGTCATACAAAGGAAGAATTTTATAAAGGAGAATATTTACAATATGAACTTAAAAATAAGGTCATAGCTACTGTTGATACCTCGTACACTGGGGAGTTTGGAATAAGGGAAGTTATTGATAAATCTATGGATCTTTTAGAAGAAATAGATGTTATGAAAGAAAAACAGCTTGTTCAGAAATTTTTGAAAGAATTAATTGATGAACATGGTTTAGCTTCTTATGGTGAAGAAGAGGTAAGAAAAAATCTTCAAATGGGAGCTGTTGATACACTTATTATTTCAGAAGATCTTGTTCAAACAAGAAAATCAATGAAATGTTTAAATTGTGGTCGGAATGTTAAAATAACTTACAAAGATCCAAATGCCGATGAAGAACTCATTTGTGAAAAGTGTGGAGACAGGATGAAAGTAGTTGATACACGTGACCTTGTGGATGATTTCGTTGAAATGGCTGAAGAAGTTGGTTCTGATGTTGAAATAATTTCAACAGAAACAGAAGAAGGAGTGCAGCTATTTAAAGCATTTGGTGGTATTGCAGCAATTTTGAGATATAAAGTTTAATTTTTTTTTTTTTTTTTTTTAAATAAAATTTAAAACATTTAAAATTATTTTTTTTAAATTAAATAATTTTAAATAAGATAAATATTGATAATAGCTATTTTAATGATAATTAAGATAATTAACCTAATCGACTAACTTTTATTAAGGATTCAACTGGAATTCCTTCTATTTCAGATATGCCTACTTTATCTATTAAAACAGTTACAGCTATTGGTTTGGCACCTAGGTCTTTTAAAGCACTTATAACTTGAGTTATGGTTTTTCCACTAGTTATAACATCATCTACTATTATAACTTTTTTCCCTTTTACAGATGCAAAATTTTCACTAATAGCTCCTTCATCATTTGTTTTTCCTTTGTCATCTTTTCGATGTTTTATTGGATGAAAAACAGCTAATGATGTTTTGAAACCTTTTTCCAATTCTAAAACATTTGCCATCATAGTTGCAAATGGAATACCACTAACAGCTATTCCTACAATAACATCAGCTTCTCCATGAGCTAAAGCCATATCACTTAAAGCTAGAGAAACATATCTAAGCCTTGAAGAACTTTCACCTAAGCTATTCCAATTAATTGCAAAATCAATTGGAGCATCATTAATTTTTTTTTCACTTTGTTTTTGAAGAGCTAACCATCTAGCTGTGTCCATTGAAACATTAAGTTCATCAGCTATCTCTCCAGTTGTAAAACCATGACTTCTCAAATCATTAGCTTTTTTTATAAGTTGTTCATTCATATTTACACCATAGCTAATTTTAATGTTTAAATAATAAATAATTTTTAATTTATTAAATTAATTATTTTTATTATTTGATTTTTTTTTCAATTTTATTTTATTATATTCCTTGAAGAAAAGTTTGAATTAAATTATTTATAAAAAATAAATTATTTTTTCTTAAAATCAATTTTATTTATATTAGTTTTTTAAATAAATAGCTAATAGTTATTTTTATTAAAATCATTTTTTTTTTTTTTAATTAATTTTTTAAATAAATAGTTAATCGTTATTTTTATTAAAAAATATAAATTTTAATAATTTAGATTAATTTATAAGTGATTATTAAAGGTTTTTAAAGAAATCATTACTTAAAAATTTTATTTCCAATACTATAAATTAATTATTTTTATCCTCTGTTTTTTTTTATTTGATTTCATCTAAACTAATTGGTACATGTTCTTTTGAAGATTTGTTTGCAGCTAAAACCATTTTAAGAGCATTAAGTCCATCTTCTCCAGTAATTTCAGGGTCTTCATCATTGATTATAGAATTTAAAAAGGATTTGATTTCTTCTTTCAATGGCTCTTCATGTTGAATTTCAACATCTTGTGCAAACTTACCATATACATCTATACTTTGATCTATGTAATCAACTGATATTATTCCATCAGTTCCTGTAATTTCTATTTCTCTTCTTTTATATGGTGTAAGCCAGTTAACTTCTAATATTCCGGTGATTCCATTTTCAAACTTGGTTATTATTTCAGCATGGTCTTCGTACTCGCATTTTTCAAGAATACTTCCCATTGTTGCATATACTTGGGTAGCTTTTTCTTTAAAAAGATAATACATCACATCCAAGTCATGAATAGCTAAGTCTATTGTAACTCCAACATCCTTAATTCTTGGAGGTAAAGGACCTACTCTTTTTGCTGAAGCTGAAACAACATCTCCAATAACATCATTTTTAATTAAATCTTTAGCTTTCTGAATAGCGGGATTAAATCTTTCAACATGTCCAGTTCCAAGTTTAACTCCTTTTTTTTTAGCAAAAGCAATCATTTCTTCTGCTTCTTTTAAAGTGAAAGCAATTGGTTTTTCTACTAAGACATCTTTCCCGTGTTTAATTGCATCCATAACAACACTATGATGATGTGTTGTTGGAACACAAACACTTACTACTTCGATTTCAGGATTTTCTAATAATTTTTCATAATCAGAATAACTTTTAGAATCAAATTTTTTAGATACCTTTGATAAAGCTCTTTCACTTACATCAGAAGTAGCTATAAGATTAGCATTTTCTAAACCGTAATAAACACGAGCATGATTATGACCCATAGATCCAACACCAATAACTCCAACATTAACAGTATTCACACATAATCCTCCATAAGACTACCAACTTCTTTTCCTAATTTATAAGCTTCTTTAATATGACCTTCTATATTAGTTTTATAAAGTATTTCTCCTTTTTGACTTAATAAGATTGAGTATAATTGTAATTTATTGTTTTTCACCTTAGCTACGGAACCAATAGGCCATTGACACCCAACACCTAATTCTTCTAAAACGGTTTTTTCAGCTAAAACTTCTTGAAATGAATTGTAATGATTTATTTTACGAATGATTTCTTTTGAAGATGAATCTTTTCTTGTTATAATAGCTAAAGCTCCTTGACCTGCAGGTGGAGTAAAAAATTCTAATGAAAATCTAGTTTGAATATGTTGCGTTAAATTCAATCTTTTTAACCCAGCTTCTGCCATAATTGTAGCATCAACTTCTCCATTTATGACTTTATTCAATCGGGTTTCAATACTTCCACGAATAGGTTTTAACTCTAATTCTTTATTGTAATGGTTACAAAAAGCTTCTCTTCTCAAACTACTGCTTCCAAGACTAGATTTTTTAGGAAGTTCATCCCATTGGTATTTAGATATGAAGACTTCATTGGGAGTTTCTCTAACAGGAACAGCTACTATTTCTAAGTCTTCATTTAAATCAGTAGGAACATCTTTTAAACTATGAACTGCAAAATCAACTTCTTCTTCTAAAACAGCTTTATCTAATTCTTTGGTAAATAATCCTTTTGAATCTATATTATATAGCTGTGAATCGGTTATTTTGTCTCCAGTAGTTTTAACAATATTAATACTTATTTCTTCTTTTATAATATTAAATAAACATTTTTTAACATAATTAGCTTGTACTAGTGCTAGTTTACTTCCTCTAGTTCCTACAATCAACTATAGTCCTCCAATTCTTAAAAGAATTGTATTTTCAACTGTTATAAATCTGCTGCTTAAGATTTTTATTTTATAAATTAATTCTAATGATTTATGTATAAAACAGGAAATTAATCAATAGCTAAAGTTTATTAAATAAATTACAAGTGATTAAATGTTTAATGATTTGTAGAAACAAATAGTTTCAATTTTCTGCTTTAATATATTTA
>WRMT01000196.1 GCA_009777005.1 Methanobrevibacter sp.
ATTTCCTTGTTTTTAATGTTAATTTTTATATAATTTCTTTAAATAATTTTTAAATAGCTAATATTTTTTAAATATTTTTTTAATAATAATCATATTTTTTAATTTAAATTTAAAAGTATTATATTATTAAAAAATAATTTTTATTTGAAATTAATATTAATTTAATAAAAATAAGATTATAGTAATATTTATATTATATTTAAACTTTTTTAAAGAAAATAATTATATTAAATTTTATTTAATTTTTTAATAATGTGATATTATCATTATATTTTTATTTTGAATTTTGTGAAGATTTTTTTTTGATGGTTAATTTTTAAGTAAGTTTGAAGTATTGTGAAATTAATATTTTTTTATTACAGTAAATTTAAATAGTATTACACATAATTTATGTTTATTAAAGAAAGTCATGTTGGATATACTGTGATGTCCTGAAAGGTTATTCATTGAGGATTATGAGATTGTTACTCCTTATAAATTAGATTTATATTTTATTTCTGAAGAAATGATAAGGTTTAAATCTAAAATGACAAGACAAGAATAAGATAAAAAAAATTATTTATTAGTGTTTATACAGATAAATGAAATTAAAAAATTGACAATTATAAAATCTTAAAAATGACATTTTAAATTTTTTACAATAAATTCAGTTGTATTACACTTATTTCCCATACAAGAATTTTTCGAAGATTCATGTGATATGTCTACTATTTCAAGCTTAAATTCGTATTTTTTCCCATCATCCTCATAACTATTTTTGTAGGATTTTTTACATAGTTTAAACTCTTCAATTTTAGATTCTATCTGAAAAAATGAAATATATAAAGGTTCTACTTTTTTCTCTTTAATAGATTCTTTTAAAATTAGTTCTGAAAATTTTAATATAGAAACAAAAACATTATAATCATCAATATTTTTAATATAAAGATCATCGTTAATTTTTTTAAAGAAACTATCAAGCTTTTTTTTAACCCATTTAATATCATCCAAGTTAATTTCTGAATGATGATTATTATTTAAATCATTATTTAAAAGTTTATTCAAGGTTTTAAAATAAAATAAATGATAGTAATAAGATAATAATCTTGCATGTTTATTAAGACAATCTATAAATATTTCGGAGATTTTACCATCAAAATAACTATCTTTTTCAATGAGGTTTTTAAAATTTGATTTATCAAAAAATTTTTCTTCAACTTTATCTAACATAAATAAAAAACCTCCTTTCCATTTTTTTACAATCACTTAACTTATTGTTTTAAATATGCAATAAAATTTTTTATAGTTATTAAAAAAATTATTTTTTTATTTTATCAAAATTTTCACTGTCCTAAACAACTTACTAACAAAAATAATATAAGGGTCCTAGATTTTTGAGAAAAATTGGAGGTGTTTGACAGCTTATTTAATATGTTTTGAGCTCAAAATATATTTTGTCTGTAAAAGTACAAATTGTATAATCTTTTAGAGAATAAATTCTAAAATTACCAGTGTAGATGCCAATAATAAAGAAAATTCACATACCTCAAAAATTGGTAAAAACTGACTTTTCGAAAACTGTTTTAAATCACAATCCACTGATTTTACTAAAACTTAATAAACTTTAAAGTGAAATCCATTTGTACTTTTAGAAATTCAATATAAACATATCTTGAAACATATAAAATAGCTTCTATGCCTCCTTCGTTTTTTCAGGAAAATCTAGCACCCTAATAATATCATGAAAAAATGAAGAGAAAATTTCACATCTAAAAAAAAGTTTACTAACATTAATCGCACCAAAAGAATTAAAAAAAAATTCAAAAGACATCTCAGCAAAAAACTTTTTAAAACTTCATAAATGCATAACTAAGTTTAAAATGTACTGTAGAAATAAAAAATGAAATTATTCATGCTTTTCAAGAAAAAAACTTGATGAAATTTTAAATAATCCTGAGCTTCCTTATAAAAAATTTATAAACTTTATTTCAATATTTCAGATTGTAATGACAATATTTGTCAAAAAATGTAATTCATAAAAAATCTTCAATAATAACAATATTAATAAGGCATAATTCAGATGAATGAAAAAGTTGTAAAGATATATTTCATAACCCTCATTATGCTTCGTTAATAAGTAAATTAAGAATGGGAGGATTGCAGCTATAATAAAAAGACTAGGAAAAGAAATTAATGTCACTTTAGTTACTAAATCTATCACTGCATTATTCAGTATTTCTATAGAATAATAAGTTGATGTAAGTAATAAATAACTTAATAATATTGTAAACCAAGGTAGAACTGTTAATTTGAATTGAGGGCGTGTTTTATAATTCACATGCAGAATCAATTGATATTCTTGATTTTTTTCTTCAAGAACCCGTATATATTGTTGTAAATCATTGTAATCTTCACGATTAAATATAATATTGGCTTTCCTGCGAGAATTATCCTTCTTCTTTATTACAATATCCTCAATATGGCAAAGATGATTAAAATTCTTTCTTTTTTCAGGAATTCTTAATTCGTATTCAAGAGTAAAAGAATCATTTAAAATCCTCATTCCTTTGGGAATTGTTATATGAAACTCTGGTTGGACATTTCTAGCTATTTTTAACCCAGTCTCATATTTTGGCCAAAAACATTCGCTAATTCTCAAAAATAAAATAAAAATATTTTTCTTTAATTTTTCATGAAGAATACCATCATTTTTAAATGGGGTGAAAAATCTTTTAAATAAAGTGCTGGTGGCATTGACAACATGTGTGTACCTTAATTCTACTTTAACATATCTTAAATCATTTGATTCTGAAGTTTTAGGAATTAAAGGCCACTCATCTAAAGAACCTAGTAACACTCTTAAAGTGTTATCTTCGAGAAATAAAAAAGATAATTCTGAATCATTAAGTCTGTTTTTTATGGAAACATCATTATATGTACATTTTTCAGGATTGTTTTTGATTTTTTTAAATGTATCAATGTCAAAATAATTTTTATTAGTTTTAATTTTTCTTACATCTCTAATGATTCTTAACTTTCGAGGACTCTTAACGTCTTCCACATGGAACCATGTTTGAACGACCTCAGTTTTATCATCACTCATCTTTTAACTCCTTTAAAGAATCATAGAAATATAATTAAATCATTTTTTGTAATTAATTAAATAGTTTTTAATTAAAATTACCTAATAATTTTTATAAATTCCTCTAATGAGGGTAATAATTCTATTTTTCCATTCTTTTTTTGTTCTTGAAAATTTTCATAGTCATCATCTTCAATAAGGGATATTGCTTGAGATTTATCTCTTAAAGGCTCTGTTAAATCTTCTCTAATTATACACAAAAATAAGACCTTCTATTACACATTTTTTTTTTTACAAATGATTATATTTAAGATTAAATTTATATTTAAAGTTAATTATTATCTTGATTCTCCAAAAACTTTTTGGTTAAAAATCAATTCATTTATTTTGTCCATAATTTTATTCTAAGCCATATCCTTACATAACTCCATCCACTGTTTTCAGTATCTTCTTGAATATGCATTGACATGGTTTTATGTTTATTATGAGAGAAAATAATTTCTATAAACTGTGTTGATTGTTTTCGATGATTTTTATAGTTAAGTAAAAGCCTTTCTTTTAGAAAAGTGTTTAGTCTCAAGATCCCACAACTTCAATCATCAGAGGTATTTTAATATGTTGGAATTGTTGTGAACTTATTATTTTTTTATTACTATAAATTTAAATAGTATTACATATAATTTATTTTCATGAAGAAAAAAGTCACGTTGGATAATTATGATATATTGAATGATTATCTATTTTACAAATATTTTTGTGAGAGAGGTAATGAAATTCTGAGGAAAACTTTTTTAAAAGCTATTGAGGTCCCTGTTAAAGGTGATTTAAAAACTATAGATCAAACATTGTATCCTCCAATAATTGAAAATAAAAAATGTATTTTAGACTACTTAGGAGAAACAGAAGACAGTTTAATAAATGTAGAAATGCAGCAAGAAAAAACAGGAGATTATTTTGAAAGAGTATTCTTTTATATGTGTGCATTAGTTTTTTTGAAAGGGGGAATGGATTATACTAAAATCAAAAAAGTATTTTTAATATCAATAGTTAACTTTAAGGTAAATGATTTCCCAGAGTATATACATAGATACAAGTTGATTAATATTCTAAGACCTGATGATGTATTTGTAGATAAAGCTAAAATCATCCTGGTTGAACTTAAAGAATTTAAAAAAATGGAAAAAGACTTAAACAAGAAAAAACACCAATATTTAACCTTTTTTGATAAAAGTTTAACTCATGAAGAAAGAAAGGAGTTGGGAGAAATGGATGAAGGATTAAAAACTGCAGTTAATAAAATAGAAGAAGCTTTACAAGATGATACTGCAGTAATGCTTTACCTCAGACGACGATATGATAAAATGGCAGAAGAAAATGAAAAAATAAGAACAGAGGAAAGAATAAAAGAAGAAAAGGAAAAAGAAGTAATTAAAGTAGCTAATAATTTGAAAAAGGCAGGTATTTCTCTTGAAGAAATAGCTAAAGCTACAGATTTAACCATTGAATTCCTTGAAAAATTATAAATGCTACTATCGCTTTTTTTCCTTTTTTTTTAAAGTTTAAAGATATATTAATTTTTAATTGTTCATGTGATTAATTTTAATTAAAAAATTAGTTTAGTATTTATTTGAATTATTTGAGATTAAAATTAATCACATAAACAAGAAAAAACACCAATATTTAACTTTTGATAAAAGGAATTGCTCATGAAAAAAGAAAGGAGTGGGGAAAAATGGATGAAAAACCAAAAGTCACGTTTGAAGAAATTGATGAAGTTTTTCAAGATCCCATTGTATTAATGCTTTACCTTAGACGGCGATATGATAAAATGGCTGAAGAAAATGAAAAAAGAAGAACAGAGGAAAGAATAAAAGAAGAAAGAGAAAAAGGAATAAAAGAAGTTAGAGAAAGAGTAATTAAAGAAGAAAGAGAAAAATCAATTAAAGAAATAGAAAAAGTGATTGAAGAAGAAAGAGAAAAATCAATTAAAGAAATAGAAAAAGTGATTGAAGAAGAAAGAGAAAAATCAATTAAAGAAATAGAAAAAGCAAAAATTCAAGTAGCTATTAATTCCAAAAAAATTGGACTTTCTCTTGAAGAAATAGCTAATGCTACAGGTTTAACCATGGAATTCATTGAAAAATTATAATACCTACTTTTTTTTGAAAATTTCAAAGATTCATTTATCTTTCATTGTTCAAGTGTTTTACACAATAAATTTTTAAATTAGCTTAATACTTATGGTGGTTATTTATTACTTTTCTTTATAATTATTCATTCTTTTATAATTCATTCTCTATATTTTTTAATTAGTTTTGACCATTATGATCCCCTCTTATTTATCATAATTAATCTAAAAAGTAATGTATGAGAGTGTCTCTAAAGTCAATTTCTTGTTTTAATAATATTAATTTTAATATTATTTCTTTAAATAATCAATTATTAGCTAATATTTTTTTATATTCTTAAAACAATAATCCTTTTTTAATTTAAATTTAAAAATAGTATAATATTTAAAATATAAATTTTATTTAAATTAATATTCAATATTTTAAAATAAGTGTAAATTATATGATCTTACAAGATTTTTACAATGAAAAACTTTAAAAATAGCTAAATAATTTTTTTTAATATTTTTTTCAGGCATTCTATTTTTTTTATAATATTAACTTTATTATAAGATGGATTTTTTATAAAATTTATGAAAAAATTAGACATTCATTTCAAGTGTAAAATAAAAATAGCTTTTTTTTTAAATTATTTTTTTTTAATAAAATTTTCTAAAGTTTCTAATCTTTTAT
>WRMT01000197.1 GCA_009777005.1 Methanobrevibacter sp.
TTTCATTGAAAATAAAATTAAAAAATAGTATATCCTATTTGATATAAGTTATTAGAAATAAATAAGTAAAAAATCATTATAAGACTAAATTATTAAATATAATTAAGTTATTTACTTTAATATTTATATTTAAATTTATATTTTAAAAAGTATCATTCTAAAATAGTATTATTAAAAAATAAAAGATTTTATGAATGAATATACTCTCACATTTTAAGAACTTTTTAAAAAATCACTTTTAAAGGAGCCATAATAGGAGTAATATAAATGGATAAAATATTATTAAAAACTTTTAAAATCATTGAAAGAATAATTTATTAAAAAAAAAGAAAGAACAGTATCTATTTTAAGCATGGAGAACAGGAAACCCTTTTAGAAGAGTTTCCAAAAATACCATACAAAGTCACATTGTTTATTATTCTGTATATCCTAATATTTAAAGTTTTTCACACCATCTGAGTTTGAAATTTTAATGGACTCAACTCATTTTCAGACCTAAATAGAAAAAGTGAAAATTTAATTAAATGGAAGTGATTATTTTATTTGTAAATTTAACCCACTACTTTCAGTTTCATGATAAATATTTCACAATTAATCAAAAATATACTGTCAAACCCCGAGCTTTACAATCGCCACTAATTCTCAAATAAAATAATACTTATATTATAAAGTTTAATACTATAGTTGTAGATTCCCTAATTAATATGGATGTATAAAACTTACACCAAAAACAAGGCAGAATATAATACTACTTATAGAGGAGGAAAGATACCAAGTATACCGAGTCACATTAGTATATTTTCCTTTTTTACTCCTACTAGCTTAGTAGGAGGTGGTTGTATAGTTGAAAATAATCTTTTAGAACTTATTGTATTAATAGGTTCTTTGGTTGTTACTTTACTTAAATTAATCACCAAATTAAAAGAGTAAATAAGGTTTTAATACGAAGGGAATCTACACCATCATAAATTCTACTAATTTTTTATTTAATCTATCAGATGAAAGCAAAAAACTAAACCAAAAACACCGATTTTTCAAAAATCCGAAGTAAGTTTACATAGACATTTTTTTAATTCAAAAAGTTAGTATATGGAAAACAATATTATAAATGTGATAATATGGCAACTGTAAAAACCACATTAAATATAGACTCTGAAATAATGCAAAGCATAAAACTGATAGCTGTTACTAAAAATAAAACACAAGCAGAAATAATAAATAAGTTCCTAAAACAAGGAGTAATAAATGAAACAAAAATAACTGAAAACAACACATTAGAAGATAGATTAGATAAGAATCTTAATCTTAAATTAATGAAAAATAATATAAATAAAAAACCAAAAAGAAGTTTTGAAGAACTTATAGGCAGTATAAAAACAAAAAAACCAGTTAATACAGCAAAATTAATAAATGAAGTGAGAAAAGGAGAATAATAATGATATTGTTGAGGTTAATATTTATATGGCTTTATTTATTGAAACTGAAGACCAACACCATATAACTATAGATGTATGGGATAAAATAAAAGAAGAACAGCTTATAATATATTAATAATAAAAAAGAGTTTAAAAGAAGAAATATAAATAAAATCAGAAGATATAAACTATGAATCTTATATAAACAGGATTAAATTGTTAAAGTAGAATAAAAAAAACAGAGATAATTCAAATAAGTGTTATTAAAAAGTTAAAATAGAATTAAAAATAAATAAAAAAGAAAAAAAGATAATTAAGTACTTATCCGAAGAGAGCACCTAATCCAGCTGCAGCTTCTTCTTCAGCTGCTTCTTCATCTTCTTCTTCCTCTTCTTCTTCAACTTCAGCTGCTGCTTCAGTAGCTGCAGGAGCTGCAGAAGTTGCACCAGTGGCTGCTGCAGGAGCTGCTGCCATAGCTGTTGTTTCCATAGCTTCTTCTATATCAACTTCTTCTAAAGCTGCGATTAATGATTTAATTCTTCCATCATCTGCAGTAATTCCTGCTGCTTCAATAATACTCTTAATATTTTCTTCATTAATATCTTTATCTGCACTATGCAAAATCATTGCTGCGTATATATATTCCATGTTTTCACCTTAAATTAATAATTTCATTATTATAATTTTATTTGAGTTTTTAAAATTACAAAACCATTAAACTAGATTTGTTTAACTTAATTAAAAAATCTTAAATATTTGATTATTACTTAAAAGCATTATCCAAAGAGAGCACCTAAACCTGCAGCTGCTTCTTCTTCGCTTTTTTCTTCATCCTCTTCTTCTTGCTCATCTTCCTTTGCATCTTCTTCTTTATCTTCCTCTTCAGGAGCTATAGTTTCAGTAGCTACTGGAGCATTAGATAATTTTTCAATGAGTTCATCGTCAAGTGCACCTTCTACATCTTGCAAGTTAGAAGCTAATCCTAACATTTTAGCATTTGCAAGTGCTATTAAAGGTTCAGTTGTTTCACTATTAAGTATAGATGCATTCATAGCTAAGTTAAAGGATTTAGATTTAGCATTTTGAATAATAGCTACAATAGTCTTCTTAGTAGGTATACAAGTATTAACAGACAAGTTGAATGCTTGAGTAAAAGCATTTTGAAGGTCTGCAAATGTTTTTTCTTCATCAATAGTTAATAAATCAGAAGTATAAACAGTTTTATCCTCATAAACTGCTGTTAAATCAATTCCTACTTCCATTGGATGTATGTCCAATCTTGTTAACATACTAGCTGCATTTTTAGAAACTTCTTCTCCTGCTTTAACAAGAACATGTTTCTTAGAAACTACGATTTTTCCTTTATCGATTTTTGCAGGTATTCCAACTTGCTGTAACTCACCAAGTAATGGACCTGGTTCAAAACCAGTGTCTCCTTCAGGAACAATAATATCCTCTGTAGCTATATTACCTGCTTTAGCTGGAGCAGATGTTTTACTACTTTCTAGTATTTTAAACAACTTAAAAGGATTCATGTCAGTGAATACTATAGCTGGTTGACCATCCATATGATGTGAAAGATCAAGAATGTTTTCTTTCTTAGTATTACAATCTTCAAAGGCTAAATTGATTAGATTCTTTTTAGACATCCTTATAGTAGCTTTATCTTTTAAAGACTGCCTCATTTTTTGAAGTTGTCTTGCAGGTATGTTCAATAAATTTACAATACCTACTACTTCAAAAGAATCTATCATGCTCTTAAGTTCTTTAACCTCTTCTTTTTTCCATTCAGCAACGTGAGCCATTAAATCACCCTCACTACTGAACCCATTGTTGTTTTAATAAACATGGATTTTATTTGGTTTCTTCCTTTTTCTAAATTACGATCTAAGATTGCAAGAACAGATTCAATATTCTCAGCTATTTCTTCATCAGACATATCTTGAGTTCCAACTAAAGTCTGAATACTTGCTTGGTCTTTAACACCTATTTTTACAGTACTTTTTAATCTTTCAATGATTGGTTCTGCTTTAGCACTAGCAGGTACTGGTTTAGGCATTTTTTTCCTTGGACCTAAAACTGGTCCTAAGAATCTACCAACAAGTGGCATCATATCAGCTTGAGCTACAAAGAAATCAGTGGAATTAGCTAATTTTTTAGCTTTTTTCCTATCTTTACCAAGTTCTTCTAACCCTTCTTTAGTTACAACAAGATCTATGCCTGCGTTTTTAGCTTGAACTGCTAATTCCCCATCTGCGATAAATGCTATTACAACATCTTTACCACGACCATTAGGGAGAGTAACTTCCTCATCAAACCGATTTTCTGGTTTTTTGACATCCAAATCCTTGATATTCATTATAATATCAACAGATTGTGTGAAGTTTCTCGGCTTAGCCTGTTCCTTTGCCTCCTTCACCGCTTCCAATATCTCTTGTGTCATGTAAATCCTCCATGAACTTTAAAAAGTTCACTAATGGATATTTATTTGGTTTTCGAGTAATCGATCTTAAATTAGATAAAAATATTTAATAAATAATAATATTCAATAGTTTTATTAATGAAAATCTAATTAATGACCATTAGCAATATTTAATCATTAGCAGCAGCTAATCATTAGAATAGCTAATATAATCGATCACATGAATGTAAAACATGTATCAATTATAATATTCATTGATTTAATAAGAAAAATCTTTGAATATGCTTATAACATCATATACATGGATTAATTATAAATCAAAATACATAGATAATAACTTTTTTATTATAATTAATCTTAATTTATTGATTTAAAAAAAATCAATATTTAACATGATTATAAATTAATTATTAATGAAAATAATAAATTAAACATTTAAAATAACTTCACTAATACAAATAATAAAAATGAAATTAAACATTTAAAATAACTTCACTAATACAAATTCAAATAATAAAAATGAAATTAAACATTTAAAATAACTTCACTATTACAAATTCAAATAATTAATTTATTTTATAAATTTAATTGTTAATTGATTTCAAAAATATAATCTTACTCTAAAAGTATATCATCATATTCTCCAGAATCAACAGCTTTTTGTGCTTCTCTTGGATCTTTACCATCCACAGTAATTCCCATACTAACACAAGTGCCCATAACTTCTTTAGCACCATGTTTATAATCATTAGCTAATAGGGAATCAAATTTCATCCTAGCTATTTTTAAAGCTTGATCTACAGATAAATCAGCTACTTTATCTAAACCAGGATCTTGAGAAGCTTTCTCTATTTTAAGTTCATCCATAATAAGAGCAGTTGTTGGAGGAGTACCAATTTCAATTTCAAAATCTTTAGTATCACTATCAATGATGATTTTAACAGGGACTTTCATTCCTTTGAAGTCAGCACTTTTGTTATTTATTTGTTCAACAACTTGCATCATGTTAATTCCGAAAGGACCTATAGCTGGACCAAGAGGTGGTCCTGGAGTAGCACTTCCGCCTTCTATGAGAATTTCAACAGTATCTTTAGCCATTAGTCAGCCTCCTTTTGTATTATTCTAATTTGATCACCCTTAACAGTAACAGGAATTGGAACTGCAGCTTCAATTAGTTCAAGAACAACATCTTCACGTGATTCATCAATACGAACCACTTTAGCTCTTTCTCCTTTGAAAGGACCAGAAATAAGCTCTACAATACTTCCTTTCTTTATAGAAGATATAATAGGCTCAGGTTTTAGGAATTTTGAAATTTCTTCAAAAGTTACAATGCCACCTTCTTTACTTCTTCTGTTTCCTTCAACCATACCTCTTAAATGAGGAATTTTGAGTGCAGGATTTTGCATATCAATTTTAGTTGCTGATTCAACTAATATATAACCTTTCAAGGATTCTGGTACAAGAACAGCTAATAATTCAAGACCACTGTCCTTTGTCTTTCTAGCTAACATTCTAGCTACATTCCTCTCTTGACCTGCTGAGGTTTTAAGAGCATATATGGAATTTTTACTATCTTCCATTTTAAAATACACCTATACAAATTAAAATTTCATTTTTATTTACAGATCAATCCATATGATAATTTCTAGATGAATTAACCTTTAATTGATAATTTTGAATATAAACACTAGATACAATACAATATGTAACAAAATTAGAATTAATAGATTTATGTTAAATTTATATTAATTTTATATTTTATTCTACAAGTATTTAAACTTTTCAAAATGTCTATTTAAATTATTTTAAGTATTATAATGAAATGCCTATTTAAGCAATATAAGGGATTATAATCATATCACAATATAAAGCTGTGTTTTTTCAAAAAATAATAATAAATAGATAATATATAAATCATATAAAACGATTAAAAATAAGAATATGGTTCTTAAGTATTATTTAATAATTTTAAATATTATTTAATATATTTTATTTTAAATATTAATTTAATA
>WRMT01000198.1 GCA_009777005.1 Methanobrevibacter sp.
AATTTTTAAAATAAATGATTAATAATTATTTTTATTTAAAATAAGAATTAAAATCATTAATTATTTAATGAATTAATATTAAAACTTTTAAAAAATACTATTAGTTAAAAACTTTATTTCCAAGACTATAAAATATAAAACTATTTAATAAATTACTCTTCAGAAGGTTCATAATCTTCTATAACTTTTTTTATAGCTACTGCTAAACAATCATCTCGTTGTTGTTCAGTAGCTTCAATCATTTCTTCATACTTAATGAATTTCTCTATTTTCACTGCTTTTTCACCAATTCCAGAGATTCTGAATGTTTCTTCATCATCTCCAATCAAAATGGTTAAACCTTCTTTTTTTATATCTTGTTTATGTTCAACTGCTTTATTTTTTAAATCTTCAAAATTGTCTATCATTCATATTCCTCGATTAATAATTCATACTTATTAAGTTTCACTTAGTTTAGTAAAAACACTATGTACTGATTTTTAATAATAAAATTTTATTATTAATTTAAATTTTTATACAAAATTATTTATATACTATTTAATACAATAATTAACTTATGGAAATTAAAGATTTAGTGCTAATGATATTAGCTGTTCTTATTGGAGCAACTATTGTTTATTTATTCTTAAAGATTCTACCTATCCTTCTGCCTATTATTATTGTGTTAATAATAGCTTTTCTAGTATATGCTTATTTAAAATCTAACAATTATTATTAATGTAAATAAACAAGAAAATAGCTAATACAATTTTTAATGGCTAATTTTAGTCTTTTTATTTATTTTTAAATATATTTTTATTTTTTAAATTATAAACTATTTTAATATTTTTATAATAATTGAATTATTCTTATTATTATACTTATTATTAGTATTATTATTGTTATTAAAATTATTATCAATGTTACTATTGTGATAATGATTATTATTATTTATTTTGATTATAGGATTAGTCCGTTTTAATATTTTCTAAATCCTGAAAAGCATAGGTAGCAGCTACAGCACCTTCACCACAAGAAACAATCCATTGTTTTACTCCACCAGTAACATCTCCTGCAGCATATACATTTTCCATACTTGTTCTTTGAGTTTTATCTGTAATGACTTGATTATAATCATCTACTTTAACACCTAAGTCTTTAGCTACTTGACTTAATGGAAAATCACCAATAGCTATGAAGATTCCTTGAGTTTTTATTTCTTGAGTATTTCCTTCATCATCGGATAAAACAACTGATTCTACCATTTGAGTTCCTTTTATCTCTTTAACAGTAGAATTCCAAATCACTGGAATTTTTTTTTCTTTTAATTTATTTTGAAGATAATTTTCAGCTCTAAGTTTATCTCTTCTGTGAACAAGAGTTACATTACAACCAAGATTGTTTAAGAAAATAGCTTCTTGAACTGCACTATTTCCTCCACCAATCATTAAAACATTTTTATCTTTATAAAGAAGTCCATCACATGTTGCACAATAGCAAACACCACGACCCTTATATTCCTCTTCTCCAGGAACTTTTAATAACCTGTGTTTAGTTCCTGTTGATATGATAATAGATTTTCCAAAATAGCTATTTTTTGAAGTTTTCACTTCAAATCCATTATTTACTTTTTCAATGGTTTCTACACCTTCTAATTCTCTGATTTCAGCGTTTTTTTCCGTTTGTTTTTTTGTTTTAGCTATTAAACTCATTCCAGCAATTAATTCATATCCAGGATAATTTTCCATAGAAGGAACTTCTAAACCTGCTCCTCCTGCAATTCCTTTATCCAAAATTAAAGTTTTTGTTCCTTGTCTTCCAGCATATATTCCAGCAGTTAATCCTGCAGGACCTGCTCCAATAATAATTATATCATAGCTTTCCAAAATAATTCCCCAATCATTTTTTTTTTAAATTTAATAATATAATGATAAAAACTTTAATCATATGTTTTAAATTAACTTTTCAATTTCTTCTTAAAAGATTCTCTATTTAAATTAACTTCTCTATTTCTTCTTTAAGAACCTTATTTAAATTAACTTCTGTATTTCTTCTTTAAGGATTTTATTTACTAACTTTCCATCAGCTTTTCCTTTTAACTGTTTCATAGAAATTCCCATTAAAGGACCCATAGCTCCCATTTTTCTTTCTTCAACCATGGCACTGTTATTTTTAACTATTTCCTTAATAATATTATAAACACTATCTTCATCAAGAACCATTAGGTTTAATTTTTTAGCTAATTCTTCAATATCTTCTTTGGAATCATTAGCTACTCCAATAATAATTTTATTTAAAGCATCTTTTGAAACTTTCCTGTCAGCTAATAGTTTAAAAATAGCTATAAATTTATCCAAAGTAATATTATCAATATTATGCCCTTCTCTTTTAATTTCTCGTAAATCATATGCAAGAATAGATCCTACAATGGTTGGATCAACTTCAACATCAGCAACTATAGCTTCAAAATCAGTAGCTTTTTCTCTTCTAACAAGTTGTTTAGCTAAATCTTCACTTAAATTATATTCTGTTATAATTCTTTCTTTTTTCACATCTGGGAGTTCTGGTAAATTATTTTTTATATTTTTTATAGATTCTTCTTTAATTTTAAATGAGGACACATCAGTTTCAAGATACATTCTACTAGAAGTTGGAAGAGGTCTCATATATTCTGTGTTTCCATCATCTAATGATTTTCTAGTTTCTTCAACCACTCCATCAAATGCCATTTTTGCTCTTCTAACAACTTCTTCTAATGCTGAAGTAGCTACTTCCTCATTGTGAGCTACGATAATTATTGCATCATTTTCATCAACATTAAGATACTCCTTCATATCTTTAAGTTCTGCACTTGTTATCCCATAAGCAGGTAATTCATCAGTGTGGAATATACCCTGAACACCTCTTTTTTTTGCATAACTTGCAATTTCAGTTCCAAATCTTCTTCCTGGTTGAACTTCTTTTCCAATTAATCCATCAAAACCTTTTAAAACTATCCCTTTTACAGATTCTGCTTGTGAAATAATCTTAGAAGAACTATTTTCAAAAATAGGATTAAGATTATGGATTTCATCTAAAACCTGAGCATTTCGTTTTATGAGTTCTTCCTTAATATCAATAAGATTTAATTGACGAGTAACCTCATTTTCAACAATTTGAGGCATTAAATCAAGGTTTTGCACTCCTTTAATTTCACATCTAGCACCTTTAGCTATTGAGATGTTTAAATCTTGTCTTATAGTTCCAATGCCTCTTTTAACATTGGTACTTCTTAAAATTTGACCAATTGCATAAGCTACTTCTCTTACATGTTCAGGATGATAAATAGAAGGATCAGTTGTAATTTCAAGTAGAGGAATTCCTAATCTATCCAACCTAAAATGAGTATATCCTTCTCCACTTTCTCCTTTATCTTCACTAGCTACAATTTTTCCAGCATCTTCTTCTAAACAAAGATTTTCAATGGTTACCTTACCGTGAGGAGTATCAAGATACCCATCAGTAGCTACTAAACCAGTTCTCTGATATCCCCCAGTGTTACTTCCATCAATTGCTTGTTTTCTCATTGTATGAAATTCATCCACAATATTCATGTTTAGGAGAGTAGCTATAATCATGGAAATTTCTAAAGCCTCTTGATTTATATCACAAGGTGGTTCATCATCTGTTTCAACCAAACAAGTGTGATAATCATAAGCTTCATAGTTAAATTTTAGTTTTCTAAGGGATTCTTGAAGTGCAGCTCTATCAATTTGACCTAATTCACTCTGTGTAGGTCTTAAACTCCTTTTTATTTCCACATCAAATTTTTCATCAACAAGTTCTGCTCGACAAGGACAAAATAGCTTAGTTTTAGTGTTTAACTGCTGATGAATTTCTAATCCCATCTTAAGACCTAATTCATTCCAATTCATTTAAATCAACTTGGTTATAATAATTAGTTATAATATTTTATAAATTTTTTATAAGTTATTTTAATTGATATAATAATATAAACTCATTCTAATATTTAATTAATATAAATAATTTAAAATAATAATAAAACCTATTCTAATATTTAATTAATATAAATAATTTAAAATAATAATAAAACCTATTCTAATATTTAATTTAAAAAATGCTTTAATGAAGACTTTTGAGAAAGTTCACCAGCTATATTAGTTGTCATGATTTTTTTAACATCTTCAAGTCTTTCACTTTGACCTAAAGCCCAACATAACTTAACATAAGCTGTTTCTGGAGTCATATCTCCACCAGATATAACATTAGCATTAATCAACTTTCTTCCAGTACTATAAACATTCATATTAACTCTACCATATAAACACTGAGAGGTCATTACAATAGCTATGTTCTCATCACTTGCTCTTTTTATTGAATCAAGCATATAAGATCCAATATGACCAAGTCCAGTTCCCTCAATAATAAGACCTTTATATCCTCTGTCAATATGATAATCAATTAATTCCTGACTAATTCCAGGGAAACTTTTAATAATAGCTACATTAGATTCAAGATTGTCACGAATATTTAATTCCTTTTCTCCTCTTTTAGTGTAATCAATGTGAGGATTAATTTTAGCTATTTTTCCATCTTTTAAACTAGCTATTGGCTCGGAATTTATGCTTCTAAATGTATCTCTTCTACTAGTATGCATTTTACGAACCTTAGTTCCTTTGTGCAAGTGACAGTACTCATCATCTAAACCTCCATACATACACACAGTAACTTCGGCAATTTTTGATTTTGCAGCTCCAACAGAATTAATCAAATTGAGGTATGCATCAGTAGAAGGTCTATCTGAACTTCTTTGAGCTCCAGTTACAACTATAGGAACAGGAGTTTCAAGGATAAAGCTAAGAGCAGCTGAAGTATAATGCATTGTATCGGTTCCATGAGCTAAAACAACACCATCAGCACCACTATTAATATTATCAAAAATAGAATTAGCTGCTTTAACCCAATATTCTGGCTTCATATCTTCACTTAAAATATTATAAAGTGATTTAACCTTAAAATTAGCTTGGTTTAAAAGTTCAGGATAAGTTCTAAGTAAATCATCAGCTGTAAATGAAGGATGAACAGCTCCAGATTTGTAATCTATAGTTGAAGCTACTGTTCCTCCAGTAGACATAATTGAAATATTTGGTTTTTCAGGATCCTTAGCTATTGTTAATTTTTCATGTTCTATTTTGAGATTTTTTCCTTTTTCAATTAATTTAATTTTTGCATTAGCTATATTAATACCTAAATTGTATCCATTATCTAATTTTAGTACAATATAACCATCAGCAGCATCTTCTGACCTATCACGCAATATTCCTTTATAAGAAATATCTTTTTTTTCAATAGCTATTGTATCTCCAATAGAAACATTAGCTTGTTTTAAAAATTCTTTAGCTAATTTTTTATATGGCATTTAATCACTTTATAGTAATTTTTAAGGAAGCTATATTCATTTTAAAAAATTTATAATTTTATAACTTAATAGTGAAAATAATTCTTCAAATAAAATAATTCCACATCATTATAATTTAAATAATCAAAATAATTCTTTTAGATTTAATTTGAATTAATTTTAAGTTATTTAATAATTTATTAACATAATCATTATCATTATAATATCTTATATATTTTTATAAAAATATAGTAAGTTATTAGTTTATGAAGTTGAGTTTAAAAATTTTATAGCTAAAGAAGAAATTTTTTGCTTTTCAAAGTTTTAATTTATCATCAAATTATTATTATTGATTTATTATTTTTTTTTATTTCTTTTTATAGTGCTCGACATTTGATTTAAAAATGATGATAATTTTAAACTTGTTTAAAACCATTTATATCATATTTTATTAAATAAATTTTGATAACTTAAT
>WRMT01000199.1 GCA_009777005.1 Methanobrevibacter sp.
AAAAAAAAAAAAAAAAAATTTTTAAATAAAAAAAAAAAAAAAAAAAAAAAAAAAAAAAAAAAAAAAAAAAAAAAAAAAAAAAAAAAAAAAAAAAAAAAAAAAAAAAAAATGGAAAAATAATTTATAAAAAATAAATTTTTTTAATGGATTATTAAATGTTTGAATGTCTGTTAAAGGATTAAATGATTTAAAAACTTACAGATTAAGGAAAATTATAAAGTCCCCATCTAAAACAAGCAAATCCATCAGCTCCTCCATCCATAACAGCTTTTTTATCAGCATCTAATTCAGAGGGAGACAAGTTTGTTAAGTCACTATCAGATCGATAAGTCTGTATTCCTCCCCAAATTTGAGCATTTCCAGAGTTTTTAACAAACCATTGGGTGGTATTTTGAATCCAAGAAGTATTTTGCTTATAATTACCTTTGTAAATCATCGGGCAGATTACATCAAGATATTTACCCAGCTGAGAACAATCCTGCCCATAATATTTAGCATTATTAGTTGTTTCTGGCATAACTGCAGCTGAAAGAATGAGTTTATTATTCACTCCTTTAACTGATGTAGATAATTGTTTTGTAAACTCTGTTATTGCATTTACTCCTGAAACTCCATTAGAATAAGAATAGGAATAAGCAGGACCTGGAGAAATTTTGTCTGAACCTGGATATCTGAGATAATCTAAATGGATTCCTGCCACACCATTATAAGAAGCATATTCCTTTGCTCTAGCTATTATAGTGTTAAAGTATGCTTGGTTATATGTTTTAGTATTTGTATTTATAGGATTTATCCAGGATTTAGAAGAAGTATTGTAAAAACAAGTAAACCATACATGAACCTTTATACTATTATTATTGGCTGTTGAAATCCAGTTTAAAGCACTTGTTTTATTTTTAAAAATGTCCTCATGAATAAATATATTTCCAATACTATGTTTACGCAATGCATCAAAGTTAATCCCTTTCATATCCCCAGAATTAACCCAAATAGCATTTTTGTTTGCACTACTATTTATTACACTATTAGATCCATTATTTACAGAATTACCTGAATTGGAATGATTAGGAAGATTTTTATTTAAAGAACTTGTACTTTTAACATTCAAAGACAAGTAAGCAGGTAATTTATTATTTGCACCAATATAATTCCCAACTTTTGCAAACCCATATAGAATAGCTTGATATTGAATTTTACCATAGCTAGAACTTACAAAATTTGGAGCTTCATTATTCTTAGCTATATAATTATGAATATTCTTAGCTAGTGTAACAAAAGTAGCTTTTGGAATATTTTTATTAATGGAAACTCCTGATGGTTTTGAAGGATTTTTCACATTTAATTTAATAGCTACATTACTATTTGATCCTGAATTTTTTAAAACAATAGCTCTAGACACCAAATTCATAAAATCTGGTATAGAATATTGTTTATTAGAAATTGTAACATAGTTAGGCAGTTTACCATTTGCTTCAACATAATTTTTAACAGATTTAGAAGCAGCCCAAATTAAACTTTGTGATAAAGAACTTGAAGTACTGGTAGTTCCCGAACTAGTTCCAGTGTTTGAAGAAGAATTTGAATATTTTGGTAAATTCTTATTAAGTGAATGACTTGTTTTAACATTTAAAGACACATAAACAGGTAGTACATTTTTATTAGCTCTACTCCAAGCTAATATTTTTACAAAGCTATAAATTGTAGTTTGATATTGCATTCTACCTAATTTTGTAGTTACATAGGTAGGAGCTATATTATGCTTAAGATTGTAGTTAGCTATGCTAAGTGCATGATTATAATAATCTTTCACAAGTATTTTTCCCTTAATGTTAGCTCCTGTTGGATTTACAGGGTCTTTAATTGAATATATAGGAGTTATTTCAGCATTACTTTTTTTGTATCTAGCCTGTATAGTTTTAGATAATAAATACAAAAATTCTGGCATAGAATAATTATATCCAGAAATAGTAACATAAGTAGGTAATTTACCATTTTTTTTAGTGTAGCTATTTACAGTAGCCGAAGCAGTTAAAATGCTAGTTTGAGATAATTTAGAAGGTCTAACATCTCCACCAGCAGCTAATATTTTTGATTTAGATGATATTTCAACTGTAGGATTAGTTTTATCAATTCCTTGAGATGAATCATCTGATTTTAAATTCGAAGATTTAAGATTCATACTATTATCTGAATCATTCAGTCCTACTGAATCTAAACTAGCTACATTAGTATTTGTATTTTCTGCAAAGCTAAAACTAGATCCAATTAATAGAACTAATGAAAATAATAATAGTATTTTAAGTTTTTTTGAAAACATTATAACACGTTTATTTAATTTACTATTATATCAATTAAAATAATCTATTGATAATAATAAAAATTTTTATTTATCTAAAAAAAAATTATTGGATTATTCATCAATATTATTAATTTATTAAAAAATTATTTATAACAAAATCAATTCATTAAAAAATACCAATAAATTTCTAATTCTTAATTAATTATAAAGTAATTTTATTATTTTTTTTATAAAAATGATAATAATTAATGTATTAATATTTGTTTTTTAAGCTATTTAAACTTAAGTTCTTTACTCAATTTTATTAAAAAATTTTTTAAAAAAAATAAAAGTAAAATAGAGCTATAAATAGAACTATATTTTAAAATATTACTAAATTTTAAAAAAAAAAATATTATAAAGTCTAAATTTTTTTCTAAAAAATAATATTTACCTATCAAATTTTTATCTAATTATTTATAGCTAAGTCCTTAAAATAGTTATAATTATCCTATTTAATTATATATTAATATTAAAAATTAATTAAAATAAAAAACAAAGGATAAGTAAAAATTTAAAAAGTGTTTTTAAAAAAAAAGTTGAAAAGTTAAAATTAATAAAAAATAAAAAAAATAAAAAAATGTTATAAAATACGATATACCAAAATAAAAAGAATTAAAAAAGTAAAAAAAAAGTAAAATCTCTTTTCTAAATTTGGAAGTATCTTCATTTAAAAATTTGAAGATGGAATCATTGTTTTTAATAGCAAACATCATAATAGATTACTTGGGATTAGCCATTATCCCGTTTTAATTTAAGATACCATCGTCCGCTTCACATAATGGTAATAATTTGCTATACTATAATGTTTGATATGAAGCCAATTTAGACCTTCCCACACTCCATCCGACTTTTTATTATCGAAATAAAATGTCCATTGTTGGTTAGGCATAGATTTATTTGTTTTGTAAATATGATTATTTAGGAAAATATTCACATAGTCAAAATAGCTATTGTCCAACTTTATAATCCTTAGGATATGCATCTAATGTGAATGGTAGAACTCCATCTTTAATAAACCATTCATCATTCATTCTCCATAAACCAAAAGTAAAAGCTGGTTTTCCATCTATTGTGCTGAATATAACACCACGATAACCTTCCTCTTTGCTTGTTTCATATGTCCAAGATCCCCATCCTTTTCCATAATTATTACCAAATGGTCTAGCAAAATTCTTGCTAGAATAAAATTTTCTTGTTAGGATTCCATTCTTGAGGGAATAATTACCCTTTTTTCCGTAATCATAGGAATCAAATCTAGTAAGTTCAATGAAAGTACCATCGGAGTAAAATGTATATCTATGATTTCCATTCCATTTATCGCCCCATGTACCTACTAATTTCTTCTCTTCAGCAGTTAAAACCCTTGAACTTATTTTTTTCCAATGTGTATATAAAGTAACACTTTTAGTTGGTTTAAAATTCACATTTACTTTTTTCCCACCAGATTTCTTAGTATACCAACCTTGGAAAGTATAGCCAGTTCTTTTAGGAGTAGCTGGAAACTTTTTAATCTTTGCTCCCTTGTTGATACTTTTAGTTACTTTTGTTTTTGTGCCAATTTTACCTCCATTCCCATTAAATGTTATTTTATAGCTTGTGACTTTTTTAAACTTTGCTTCAATTTGGATACCACTGTCATCTGTTGTGTGTTTTTCTGCTTCGCTTAGTACAGATGCTGTTGCAGGTAGTATCGAAAACATAGCTACGCTTACAAACAGTATTAGCAGTGCAAAAATCTTTTTGAATTTTTCATTATTTTTTCCTCCATTTTTTCTGGTATTAAAACCACTATTTTTAGGTAATAAATAAACTCATTAAAGAAATTGAATATTGATTACCTTGAATAATACTTTAAAATTAGCTATATTTAAATATTATTATTGAATAATCTTTAAAATTGTAACTTAATGGGGAGGGGGGGAATATTATAATATAAACAATTATAATTAAAAATCAATAAAAAATTAGATATAAAATAAGATTTTATTAAAAAAAATTGAAAATAAACATGAAAATCATAATTTTAAGGATTTTAAAAGATAAAAAAAAAAAACATTACTTCTCATTACTATTTTTATATTAGAATTTTAAGCTATAGATCCAAGTTAAATTGGTTCAATAACTATTGTTATGAGAAATTGATTATCCTGATGTTTATTCATTGATTTAGTACTGCGATAATTTTTATTACACAAGTTTCAGTGAAATTCCAACTTATTTTTACATTATTTCCATTTTTTATTATTTTGATAAACTTAAAACTAGTGAAACTTACACAACTCCAAATAATAGCATATAAATGGCACTGAAAAAAATCAAGGTGCTTAAAAAAATCAGTGTTAATAATTTTCACACGGATATTACTATGAAACTTGCTATAATCACTCTATTTTGAAAATAGAAAACAAATAACTCTATTTTCAAAATTATTCAATTTTTCAGTTAAAATTGAAAATTTGCTCAGCACCAGCATTTTTGACAGAGCCTATAAATAGAATACATTTTTTAAAAAATTAATTACAAAAACTAATTTTCCATTACACTGCTTAAAAGTAGTTTAAGATTAGTCATTCTTGGAAACATGAAATACTCCCATTATTTATTACTTATTTATAAAAGATTGGTGCATTAGTAATAGATTTATAGTCAGATCCACTACCTTGTTCATTATTCAGTAATGGAATTTTCAAACCTTCTTTACCATTTTGTTTCACAATCTGATACTCGACCACTGTATTGGGATAATTAGCATAATTATTATCCTCATCAAACTTCACATTTGTAAATGTTATCTTCCCATTTGACACTTTATACTTTCCATCTAAAACACGACTACCTGAAAAATAATGAGGAGTAACACTAAGAAAATAATTATTAGTGCTAAAGCCTACTTTAAAGAAACGGAATGTTCCATCACTATTAAAATTGTACCTATAACTATCCTGATAACCATAAGAGATGGCAGTATATAGCCAATTCCCTAATAATTTTGAGTCAACATTTGTTTTTGTTGCCTTTTTCGTCCAGTGGGCGTATAATGTAACACTTTTGGTTGGTTTAGAATTTGCACTTATTTTCTTTCCACCACTTTTCTTAGTGTACCATCCCTTAAAAGTGTATCCCGTCCTTTTTGGTGTGGCTGGAAACTTTTTTATCTTACTACCCTTATTGATATTTTTTGCTACTTTAGTTTTTGTGCCAATTTTACCCCCATTGCCGTTAAAAGTTATTTTGTAGCTAGTGATTTTTTTATATTTTGCCTCAATTTGGATACCGTTATCATCTGTTGTGTGTTTTTCTGCTTTATTTAGTACAGATGCTGTTGCAGGTAGTATTGAAAACATAGCTACGATTACAAACAGGATTAATAGTGTTAAAATTCTTTTTGAATTTTTCATAATTTTTCCTCCATTTTTATGGTAATTATAACCACTTTTTTTAGGTAATAAATAAACTCATTAAAGAAATTGAATATTGATTACCTTGAATAATACTTTAAAATTA
>WRMT01000200.1 GCA_009777005.1 Methanobrevibacter sp.
GTATTCTTGCTAAAAAACCTTTCATTTCTTTTTGAAAGCTATTATTATCTTCATTTTTTATAAAAGAAATAATTTTTTCTTTTCTTTCAGCTGTTTTTTCTTCTTTGAGATTTAAATCTAATAAATGATCTAATAGAGAACTTTCCACTTCAAAGTTAGGAAATTCCAGCTTATAATGAATAATATCATTAAATATCATTTTTTTAGCTATGGTTAAGTATCCTGTCTGAAAAAATACTGTTATAGGATCTATATTTTCATAGCTAAATGTTTTAAATCGGGATTGTTTTACTGTTATGGGTTCTAAAACTTCTGTATAATCTTTTGAATTTTTTAAAACATCAATTAAAAATTCTGGTGTTCCGGTTTCAAACCAATAATCAGTAAATTCATTATTTTTAAATAGTTTTAATACTGAAAATGGGTTATAAACCTTATTTTTCCCATCCCAGCTATAGCCATCATACCAATGTTTAATCTTTTCAAGAGCTTCTTCATTTGTATAGGATAATTCATCTTGAAGTTTAATTAAATAGTCTTTAAAGTTATCCTCTAGCTCTTCTTGGGTGTAACCACAAATACAGGAAAAATCTTTATTAAAAGTAATATCATCTAGATTATTTAACCCTGAAAAAATAGAAGTTTTAGAGAATTTAGTTACACCCGTTAAGAATATGAATCTTAAGTATTCATCACTAGCTTTTAAAACTTGATAAAAACCACTTAAAGTATCACGATTTTTTTCAGCTATTTCAATGTTTTTAATAGAATCTATTATAGGAAAATCATATTCATCAATCAGCACCACAATTTTTTTGCCTGTTTTTTTATAAATTTCTATTATTAAGTCGGTAAATTTTCCAGCTAATGTTTTACTATAAATTTTTACTGTAAATTCCCTTGCTATCCTATTTATGGTTTCATCTAAGGTATCTTCTAAGACTCCAGGTATTTTATAGTTTCCTTTTCCCAAATTTATTTTAACAACTGTGTATGATTTAGTCCAATCCCATTTGTTGTAGATATAAAGACCTTTGAAAAGTTCCTTGTTTCCTTTAAATAACTCTTCTAAAGTACTGACTAATAGTGATTTTCCAAATCTTCTTGGTCTAGATAAAAAATATGTTTTTCCAGTGTTGACCATTTCATAGATAGCTTGTGTCTTATCTACATAGATAAAATTCTCTTCAATTATTTCAGAGAAAGTTGATATTCCAACAGGCAGTCTTTTCATAATGATTCTCCATGGTTATTCTTATATTTTAATTATAGTCCTGAAAATAAAGTTTTTAATTAATGATAATTTTTAAAAATATTTAAATTCAATTTAATATATTTTCTATTTTTCATAATAATAAAATTATTAATATTTATTTTTAAAATTAAAACTATTATTAATATATTAATTAGAAATTAAGTGATATTTTAACAAAAAATTAATTACAATTTTTCCTCTCATGACTATAATTTATCTAAATGATTAAAATTTATATTTTTTAATAAAAATAATTAATAGCTATTTATTTTAAAAAATAATATAAATAAAATAGATTTTTTGGAAACAAATTAATTTTTTATAAAAAATTAATTCAAACTTTTCTTCAAGGAATGTGAATATTAAAAAGATTAATAATAATTTTATAAGTTATATTGATTTTATAATAGCTATTATTTTCAATTAAATCTATTAAAACAATTAGCTACTTTTTCTATGAAAAACATGATTATTAATCCTATAGGTATATATAATCTAAAAATACAAATGATAACTCATGGAGTATTTAACCCATATATAATATTATTCCATGTTCTCGGCAATTAAAATTATTTATAATGATAATTTGACCTTATTACAAAAGGTAGACATGAGAAAATGGATAAAAAAATGTGAAAAATAAAAATAAAAAAAAATAAGAGGTAGAAAGATGGAAATTTCAAAATTATTCAAGGATGCGTTAATATATCCAACGAAAAATTGGAATAACTATTTAATTTTAGGTGTTTTATTAGCAATAGGAGGAATAGCTGAAGCTTACCAAAATTTTCAACAAGCTAATGCATATCAAGCTAATTTTTCCTCCAATTTTCTCATGAATACTGTGTTAGAACAACAATTTTGGCAGCCAGATTTAATTTACTTAGTATTTGTATTATTAGCATTTGTCGTAACGCTCATTTCAAGTGGGTATGCACTAAGTATAGTTAGAACCACCATTGGATTAGAAGAGAACATACCAGATTTTAAATGGAGTGAAAATATAATTGATGGAATTAAAGTTTTGGTTCTATCTATTGCACACTTTATAATTCCCTTTGTATTAATTTTTGGTGGAGTATTTACTCAGTTATACTTAATAAGTTTTATTGGATTTATTTTATTTATCCCCCTAGCATTATTATTAAATATTGCAATTGCAAGATTAGCTGAAACTGATAACTTAGTTGAAGCAATCAATTTTATAGAAACTTTTAACAAAATAGGTGAAATCGGATGGAGTAACTACATTTTATGGATTATTGTCTTTATATGTGCCTTAATTGGAATATTTATTGGCATATTCATAATTAGTTTTGTAATTGGAATCATAGTAGGTATAATAACAATTATCCTAGGGACTATCCCATTTATAACATTTATTATATCTATACTAGGAGCATTACTATTTTCCCCCTATATTCAAATATTCAGCTCAAGAGCTCTTGGATTACTTTATAATGAATCAAAAAGTTATTAAAAGACTCTTTTATTTATAATGAATCAAAAAATTATTAAAAGACTCTTTTAACTTTCAAATTTTTTAATTTTTTATTATTTTTACCATTTTAACACTGCATGGGTTTCAACGGCACTACCAAATTTCACTGATTTCAAGTATTAGATTTTTGTGAAACTATTGTTAAATTTAATCCATCTACCATTTACAGGAATTTTGAATGGTTCCAACCAGTTAATTTGCAGACCGATTCAATTAAAATAATTTTACAAAACATTATAAAAATAGATATTAAAAAAAAAGCTAAAAGTGATTTGTTTTTATTAGACATTGGAAATCTTTAATTTTTTTTAGCTATTAAGTTTATTTTTTCAATGTATTTTAATTTAATGCATTTCTATGAAATAAACTCATATAATAGTAATTATTTAATCTAAAAATATAAATACTACTTCATTGGATATTTTATTTTATATGATATTATTCCATTTTTTTCATTATGTGTTCTTATAACACTAATCATTAACCTTATAAAAAAAATATAGCTAAGGAAAAATGGGATAAATCATCGGAAAAATATAAAAATTTTTTATTTTTTTGAGGTGAAAAAATGGATGTTATGGAATTATTCAAAGACGCTTTAACATATCCAACGAAAGATTTTAGTAAATTATTGATATTAGGTGTTTTAGTTATAGTAGCTGCAATCCCCTTTGTTATAATGTTTTTACCGCTTTTTTTGGGTAGTGATACATTAGCACTAGCGGGTATGGTTGTAATAGGTTTTGTAGGTTTTATACTACTCCTACTGCTGCAGATTATTTATGCAGGTTATGGAATTAATATAATTAAAAAAACAATTGCTTTAGAAGAAGGGCTACCTGAATTTGACTGGGTTGGAATGATAATTGATGGAATTAAAGTTTTTATCCTAGCTATCCTTTATTTTATTATTCCTGCTATACTTTCAGGGATACTTTCATTCCTAGGAACAGGTTTTTCTTTTGCTGCTGTAAATAATCCATCGGCTTTTTTAGTTGCTAATTTATTACTGTTTTTAATAATCGGGATTTTATACATTATATTTGGATTATTATTTATTATTGCATTAGGAAGATTTGCTGAAACCGACAGTTTAGGTGCTGCAATCAATGTTATGGATGTTTTCGATAAAATAGGTCAAATAGGATGGGTTAACTTCATTATATGGATTATTGTCTTATTGATTATAAATTTAGTATTATGTTTTGTTGCAAGTATCTTGTCAGCTCTAATAATTGGAGTTATAATTGTTGCTCCGTATTTCTTAATGTATTATTCAAGAGCAATTGGATTACTTTACAATGAATCAAAAAATTATTAATAAATTTTTTAATTAATAATTTTTTTTTAATTTTTTTCTTAAAATACACCTATAATGATTTTAAAATTTATTAATTTTTTCTTAAAAAATAATTATAATGATTTTAAAATTTACTAATTTTCTCCTAAAATACACCTATAATGATTTTAAAATTTAAATTTATTAATTCTTTCCTAAAATACACCTATAATGATTTTAAAATTTAAATTTTATTAATTTTTTCCTAAAAAACAATTATAATCTTAGCTATTTTTTATCATTGAATAGTATTATTTATTTCTTAATTAATAATAAAATATTTAAATATTTTATTAAAAAATTATGATTAATATACAATTGTTAAAAAAATTTGGCTAAAATAGATAATAATTATATAAGCCCATTGAATATTTATTTCATAATAAATATACATTAAAATAGCTAATAACAGCACAAAAACATAGAATATTTACTCCATAATAAAAAGTTATATTAATCCAATTGTATATAAGAACAATTAGAATACATTACAAGAAAAAAATATTTTTTTAATGGTGATAAAATGAATGTGACAGAAATTTTTAAAGATTCCTTAATTTATCCTACAAAAGATTTGAATAAGTTAGTGATATTAGGATCACTAATAACCATAGTAGCTATATTAGCTATTTTAACCGTGTTTTCATTTATAACAATGAGTTTTTCACTTCCAACTGTTTTAGGCATTATTACTCTAATTTCAGCATTGATAGTTGGATTTATTTATAATGGATATAGCTTGAGTATAATAAATGAAACTATTGAAAATAAGCAGATGGTAGAAAATATTAACTCTTTCCCAGATTTTAATTGGTCTAATAATATTGTTGACGGCATTAAAGTATGGGTTCTAGACATTATTTATATGATAATACCAGTTATAGTAACAGCTATCTTTGCATATGTTTTATTATCATTCATGCCCGCCCCAATAGGTGATTTAAATATAACTCAGCTTAGTACTTCATTATTATCTAATCCAAACTCTTTAGAATATTCAGCCCAATTAAATACTTTAATGATAGGAGTCCAAGGTTTATTCACTATTCTATCCTTAGTATTTACATTGTTTGCAAAAATTGCTAAAGTTAGACTAGCTGAAACTTCTAGATTAAGCTCAATTTTTGAATTTGAAGAAATATATAATTCTATTGCTAAAATTGGTTGGGGAGATTATATAGTATGGTTTATATTATTAATAGTAATCTCCAGTATAATAGGAGTTATTATGGGCATAATATTTATTATCCCAATAATAGGACCAATCGTTTTTTTCCTATTATTTGTGCCATTTATGCTTATTTTTGAATCAAGAGCAACAGGATTAATCTACAATGAATCAAAAATAGAACATTATGCAAATTAATTTTAAAAACATATTTTAAGTATAAAATTTTTTTTATTTTATTTATTTTTCATGATTTTTTTAATATCTTTTTAAAATCCTTTAAACCCATATTTTTTTTATTTATTTTTAATAATTATTTAATCTGTTTTTAAAACCCTTTAAACCCATATATTTATATTTATTTTTAATAAATTTAAAAAATAAAAGAAATTAATATCTTTTAATAGTATAATACATTTTATACTCTTTTTTTCACAATGAAAATCTATGATATTCATATTAAATTTAAATATAGTGGTTTGCAAAATTAATTTAATTTTATTTAATAAATTATTGGAATCTTTAAAATTTATAATTTTATTTAAATTAATTTATTTAATAAAAT
>WRMT01000201.1 GCA_009777005.1 Methanobrevibacter sp.
TAAATATAGAAACAATTTTCATCTCATAAACTAATTTTTTTATAATACAAAATAGTATTTATTAAAAAATAATTTATATTTATTATAAAATAATCTTATTAAAAAAATTATCTATAAAATATATATGTAATGTTAATAATTAGGAGATAATAAACATTAAATAATATAAAAGCTATGATTTAATAAATTATTAATTTAAAACATTATTTATCTATAATTTAAATAATATTTAATATACAATTTTATATAATTTATATATTTTAAAGGGTTTATATTTATTATAGGTCCTATCAAATTTATAACTCTTATTAAGTAAAAATAATAATCAAAATAGTTTAATAATTAAACTAAAGGTATCATATAATTTATCAAGGCAAAAATAATGGAAATTAGGAAACTCACAAAAGAAACAAGAGATAAATCTATTTCTAAGCAAAAGAAAAGAAAACCTGAAGAATTAGCTACTAGTTGGTTTCAAGATGATCTTCTATACAAAGGACAGGGAAAAAGTATTTTTGTTATTCTTCCAACACCTGGTTGTTCCTGGGCATTGGGAGAAAGTGGAGGGTGCACGATGTGTAGCTACATAGCTGACTGCACTTTAGAACCAATTAGCTCTGAAAAAATAGTGGAGTTATTCAAAAGAGAAATAGCTAAGTACACGGAAGAAATTAAATTAGAAGCAAATAATCCAAATCCCCTACCAATAGCTATTAAAATTTTTGCATCTGGAAGTTTTTTAAATCCACAAGAAGTTCCAAGGGATGCAAGAAATGAAATTTTACAGATAATAGCTCATATGGATGAAATAAGAGAAATTATTGTGGAATCTCGACCAGAATATGTAAAATCAAAAACTTTAAAAGAAGTATTTTCTATTATTGGAGACAAATTATTTGAGATAAGTATAGGTTTAGAATCTGAGGATGATTTTATAAGAGAAGAGAAGATAAATAAAGGTTTTAGCAAATATGACTTTGAATTAGCTATTTCAAAAATAGCTAATTTAAAAAATAGCTATAATATTAAATCTAAGGCTTATATCTTAGTAAAACCTATTTTAACTTCGGAAAAAGAAGCTATTGATGATGCTATTAACACTGCTAAATACTGTGAAAGTGTTGGAGTGGATAGAGTTTCATTTTGTCCAGCTACTATTCACAAAGGAACATTAATAGAAAGATTTTGGAGAAAAGGAGCCTACATTCTACCATGGATATGGAGTACAATTGAAATTATTAATGAAGTTAGAAAAAGTGTAGCTATTCCTTCATTTATGGACACTTCAGGGTTTGGCTCAAGAAGGGGACCATATAACTGTAAAAAGTGTAATAAGGATCTTAAACATAGAATTATTAAATCTAATCTAAATCAAAGCTTAATTGAAGAGGTGGATTGCAAGTGTAAAAATCAGTGGATAGGTGAAGTTAAATTTTCACACTTGAATAAATCAAAAACACCTATAAAACATCTTCCATTAATATGAAAATAGCTGTTTTAATTTAGTAAACATAAAGAACAATTGTTAAATGGATGAAAGTAGCTGTTTTAATTTATTAAAAACAGGACAATTATTATTTAAAAGATGAAAGTAGCTGTTTTCATTTATTAAAAACAGGAGAATAATTATTTAAAAGATGAAAATCATGTGTAAAACTAATTTTAATGATAAACCATATTTAATGACGAAAATAGTTATCTAAATAATTTTATTAATGTTCATTAATATATGATTGTAGGCAAAAAGAATAAATAAATAGAATTATAGAATATTAACAAATATGGTTTTATATTATGGAGGTTTTTTATGAAAAAGTCAGTGATAAGTATTTTAGCAATAATATTAGGTTTATTGATACTAATTTTTCCAATGATTGGAGTGATAGGTGCTGAAGCTATTATAGGGGTTGCAGTACTTTTGATATCGATTTTTTTACTAGTAAGTGGAATTTCAGAAATAGATTATAGTCCTACAAAAAGTATAATTACAGTAATTCTGGGAGTTATAATACTCATTTTAAGTTTGATTATTTTGTTCAATCCAGACATATTCTCATTTTTAGCAGCTATGACGATTTTCCTAGCAGGAATTCTTTTAATAATCATTGGACTAATAACACTTATTGGGAACAGAGATAATAAATTTGGATTTTGGTCTGGAGTTATTGCAGTAGTATTAGGCGTCATATACATAATTTTAGGAACTTATGCTAAAGAACCAATAGTTTTAGGATCATTAATTGGAATTTGGTTAGTATTTACTGGAATACTTCGAATAGTAGATAATTAAATCATTTAATTTTTTATTTATAACTATGCCAAAATGTTTTTTAGCTGTGGGAAATCTTTGATTTCACTATGTTAAAAAACTTACTTTTCTAAATTTTCAAAAGAATCTAAATCCATAAAATTCTTTTTTAAATAATTTTTTTTAATTTTTATATTGTTATTTTATTAGAATATATTGTTATTTTATAATTATTTTTTTATTTAATAAAATATTCATTACTTTTTCGTGATTTACAATACGTATATTATTATTTTATTTAAAATAAAAGTTTTAAAATTTAAAGGTCAGATAATGATTGGAATAAGTGCTGATTTTGATCCTGTACACCTTGGACATGTGAAATTAATTGAAAAAGGGAAAGAAATAGCTAATGAAACTGGAGATCCAGTAGCAATATACTTAAACAAAGGTTTTAGTGCGAATCATGACTCTTTTTTTCTAAATTATGATGCACGGAAAAAAATGGCACTTAAAGCAGGTGCAGATAAAGTAATAGCTATTGAAGGTCTTCATCATCGCCTTACACTATCATACTCAGTTCCAATTAGAATAGCTATGATGATAGAAGATGGGGTGACAGATTATGTTGATGCAAGTAATGTTAAAACTCAAAAAATCATTAACTATGCAAAAAAGTTCGTTAATGAAGGAATATTCGTTGGAATTCCTCGAAATCTTCCAAATCGCAATGTTATAAGATGGTTTGCTGTTAATGAATTTTTAAAAGGAAAATATGGGAAAAACATGAAATTCCATATTATTCCAGAGTTAGAATCTAATGGGAAAATTTCAGGAAGAGAAATTAGAAGGTCTATTGTTGAAAATAATATGGAAATTCCAGAAAATATTAAGGAGCTACTTCCAAAAACCACGATTAAAATATTAGCTGACGAGATAAAAAAAGGAAATGTTGGGGAAAATCGAAATTGGAAAGATATTTTTAAAAGAATGAATAGCTGTTCTCGAGTAAATCTGAATAAAATAGCTTATCTAAATGGAAATGCAATAAATGAAATAGTTAAAGGAAGAATTTATAGGGATACAGAATCAGTTTGGGCAACATTTAGAAGAGGAGGATATGGACCAGTTTTAACACGTTTAGCTATAAGTGCAATTGAAGAGGAAGTTACAAAAAGTGAAGTTTTTTCATTAATGAGAAGCTATGAAGAAAAAGGACTTGTTCCTCCTGAGCAAAGTGTGGATAAACTTATTGAAAGATCGTGGTATGTAGCTGGACAATGTGAAAAAGGAATATCAGCAAGTGAAGCTAATGAAAAATTTAGAGGAGGGAAAATAGCTATTGATAAAATTCCATTATCTATTGATGCAGGGTTAAACCTTACAAAATTTGAAACTAAGCTCTTAAATAAAAAAATAGATAATTGTGAGAAATTAATCCCTGAGCTATATATTGATAAAGATGGGAGGATTTCTTGTGAAATTCGAGTGGACAAGAAGAAGATAAAAACTAATTTAAAACTTCCTTCTTATGAAGTTACATATCTTAGATATATTATGGATTCTCAATTTATTCCTACTACAGCTATTATTATAAAAACAGAAAGAGGAATAAGAATAAGAATTTTTATAAGTACCTAAAACATGTATCGAATGGTGAATCTATAGATTTTTTAATAAATCAGTTAATTATCTCTAATATTTAATATAGTTTTTATATCTTCTAAATCTTCTTTATTTCTTACTTCTATTAAAACACTTGTTCCTTCTGCATATACTTTCCCTTGTTTGATAAGTTCTTTAGTATTATCTGAGACATCATCTAAATCTAAAACTATTTTTGAAACCTTTACACTCATATTGATATTTACTAGAAAATAATCATCATTTGGTGAGATAAATACTAAATTCCTCTTTTTATTTGAAATTCTAAGAGTCCAACCTGCGTTCTTACTATAAAATTTCCATTCCTTATTCAATGAACCATATTCACTTTTTAAATAAGATATCAATTTATTAAATGTATCTAAACTACTTTTCAAAACACCTTCCAAATCTTCATCATTTGGAATAATTTCTTTAATATCAAAAATACTTGTTGCCATAACAATCACCTCTTAATTATCTACTATAAAATTAACTTATATAAATTTATCTTGTTTTTTAATTTTTTTACTCTTTTTTATTGAATAAATTTTTTTGATTTAGAAAAATAATATTAATTAATCATTTAAATGAAAAATTAAAAAATTATATATAATATTTATAAATTTTAGTCATGAAAATAAGGATTTTACTTTCATTATTTGATATTCCATAATCATTTAATAGTTTATGATTTTCATTTTTTCTTTTGATAGATATTGAATATTTTTAAATAGAATTTTGATAATAAGCGAAGAAATAATTAATATTGTAAAAATTTAATTATTAAAAGAAGAAATAATTAATAATTAAAATAAATAATCAAAAATCAGAGCTTTTTAAGGATTTAAACTTGTTTTTAGTAGCTGTTGACATGAGAGAGTTAAATTCTAATTCCTCCTCGGCATAAATATTTTTTAAAAAATTTAAAACTTCATCCATTTCTTCAAATTTTCTTGATTTTGAAGTAGCTAAGCTATTTAACCTTGATTTAGTTTGAAAATAGAAATTTTCACCTTCGCTCATAGCTATTGTTTCAAATAGCTCATCTGATAAATTAAGTTCTTTAGCTGCTTGAAATGTCTCATGAATAATAGCTGTAATTCCTTTAGTATAAATACTTCTAAGCATCTTAATGGTTGAAGCATCACCTATATCTTGACTTATTATTTTAATTTTCAGCCCATAATTATTTAAAATAGCTATTTTATCAGAATGTTTTCCTGAAACAAGGATAGTTGAATTATTAGAACTTACTTTTCCAATGATAGCACTATCTATAAAGCTAGAATTAGTATTATTTCCACTAAAAAAACTAGCTATTTTTTTTGTAGTTTCAGGGGAAATATTGTTTAAATCAATGAAAACTCCATTGGATAAAATTCCATAATTTTTAGCTATAGCTAAAGCATTTTTTGGTGAACTTGATGAAATTAAAATATCAGAAAGCTTAGCTAATTCTTCATAGCTATTGATTATTTTAACTCCTGAATCAAGAGCTAATTGTTTTGTTTTTTTACTTCGCCCTTTAGTTGATGTATAAACATCTACATTATTTTGAAGAAGCTTTTTTGATAAGGTATAAGCTACTTCACCAAAGCCAATAAACCCAATCCTCATGATAAAACATCCTTAAGGTTTTTCGTTCATGTATATCTTATTATTGAGAAATTATATTCTTTTGAAAAATAAAATTAATTATGAGTTGTATAATTGTTTTATAAGTAGTATAAATGTTTACAATGAAAATAATCAGATTATGATATTTTTTTTCAAATAAGGATAATTTTAAAAGTATTATATTCATTTATTTATCAATTAAAGAATTATAATTTAAATTTTCTTAATAATAATCTTTTAAAATAAATTAATATTAAATAAATAATTAAAAAATTTTTT
>WRMT01000202.1 GCA_009777005.1 Methanobrevibacter sp.
AAATCTTCATTGTTTTAATTCATGATATATAACTTGTTTTATTTTCTATGAGAAGTACTAAGTTAGTAATTTTTAGTTGAGGTAAATATTTATTTAAAAGTCTTTCAAGGTAGGCTATCTTTGTTGTTATTTTCATATGGTGAAATAAAGTCTTTCAAGGTAGTTATTTTTGTTGTTATTTTCATATGGTGAAATAAAGTCTTTCAAGGTAGTTATTTTTGTTGTTATTTTCATATGGTGAAATAAAGTCTTTCAAGGTAGTTATTTTTGTTGTTATTTTCATATGATTGTTCAATTAAAAATAAAGCATAATCAATGTCATCATAGCTATTTAAGCTAAAAAAAACTATTTTGATTTTTTCATTTTCTGATTTTACTTGTGTAATAGCTTTATAATCATCAAATGGTTTATTTTCACTAAAAGATAATTTTAAGTTAATTTTATCATTATCTAAACTTATTTTAAGAAATTCAGAATTATATGAAAAGGTTAAATTATCATTTACAGTTTTAAATTTAATTTTATCATTCCAACTTAGAATTTCTTTTTCCAAACTCTTATAAATTTCAGCAATAGTAGTATCTGTTTTACTAATAATCTCTTCTCTGAGTTTTTCATAATTATCTAAAACTAAATCACTTTCTAGGAGTTCATCAAGTTTTTTCTCAATTTCTTCATCAGTTAAATCTTCTTCTAAGGATTCGTTTTCTTGTTCAAGTTCATTGATTTCTTTTTTTTCTTCTTTTAATTTTTCTATGTATTCTTTTCTAATTTCCCTAATTAGTTTTTCATCTCCTTCTATAACAGGTCCTCTATAACCGCATGTTTCACAATTCCAAATAGACCAAAGCTGAGGAAGAACCCAGTTAACATTATCTGAGCCACAATTAGGACATATCTTCATCATATTCTCTAGAAAAGGTTCATTTTCTTTTTCAGTTTCATTGATTTTTTCTTTTTTTAATTTATAATTGTATTCTTCTCTGACTTTTTTAATTAGTTTTTCATCTCCTTCTATAACAGATCCTGTATAACTACATGTTTTACAAATCCAGAGAGATTCATCACTAAGAGATACACAACTAACACTTTCTGACCCACATATAGGACATATTTTCATAATATCACTTCACTTTAGCTATAAAAATATTCTCTTCTTTACAGCTCATTATCTAATATTTTTCCTAAAAAAATATTGTTTATGTATAAATGAACTACTAATTTTAATGAAAGAAGTTTGGTAATAACCTATAAATTTTAAAAATTATTTAATGAAAGAAGTTTGGTAATGACCTATAAATTTTAAAAATTATTTAATGAAAGAAGTTTGGTAATAACCTATAAATTTTAAAAATTATTTAATAATCTTATTCTATTTTATAAAAACTCCAAATTAAATCTAGGGCTTCTCCTGGTTCTAATGCACCTGAACGGGTTTCTCTTAAGATTCTTTGGATAGAAAATTTTTTCATATAAGGATATTTTTTATGGACTTCATATAGTAAGGGACAACCAAATCCTTTAATTTTATGTAAATTATATTCATTAACTATATTTTTTATTTCTTCTTTTCCTATGGAAAGAGTAGCTGGAAAATTTAATCTAGCTATTGATTTAATTTTTTCTTTATCCTCTTCAATAGCTATGTCATTTTTAGTAATGCATTGACTAGCTGTTGAAAGCATGTCGCCAAAGATTACAATATCAATATCATTTTTTGCTGCAAATCTAAATAATGTATCTTCTGTATTATTTGAACATCTACCACAAGGATGAAATTTGCCATTTAATGAATTTTTAATAATATCCCTATAATCAACTCTTAAATATTGGTGTTTAACATTTAAATTTTCACATAATTTGTTAATATTATATTTAAACTGGTTAGGAAGGATAATTGTTCCAGGATCAATAGTAATAGCTATTGGATTAAATCCTAAATACTTAGCTAATATTAATGAAAAACTACTATCAACACCTCCAGATAATGCAACAATAGCTTGATGATCAGCTGATTCAGAGATTTTTCTGTTTTTAAAATAGCTATTTATATCAAAATTATAAATTTTAGCTATTTTTTCTTTTAACAGATCTTTTAAGTTTTTTAAAGGAATAATTTCTCTAGGATAACTTGTTATGAAGGAATTTAAACTGATTAAGGATTGTTCCATTTGATATTTTTTTAATATATGGTCGCTATAGCTATCTACATGAATTTTATTTAAATTAAGCTTTTCTTTTAGTTTTCCAACTACCCATCCTCCCTTTCCAATAATTGCAGATTTATCAGGACGATCAAAAGTAATAATCCACAGCTCATTTTTTTCATCATTGAACAATAATTCTTTTACATTAATTTCAGAATCCTTATGCCCAATTTCTTTCCTTATTTTTTTTATATGATTAATAATTTCATTTTTAGATAATTTCAATTTTTCACCCTAATTTGTAAAAAAATCCATTAAATTATTTAATTTTTAAAAAATATTTAAAGAAATTCAAAAAATACTTTAACAAGAAGATATTAATTATATATATTTAATAAATCATATTAATTATAAGAAAAAATATACAGTATAGAGAGCTATATCAAAGCATATATATTCTTAATTTTTGCCATATAATTAGTTTATTAACAATATTTTATATTTTTTTTAAATTTTTGTAGAAATATTTTATGAATGAGATATTAATATATCTAATAATTCATACATATTAAAAATGGAATGGTATGATGGCCAGTTTTTTAGGCATATTTAATGATGATAGTGATATTAATAATCCAGAATTAGCTAAAGATAATGTTAAGATTGGTGTTAGCTATAAAAAATTTAGTAAGGACCCTATTTTAGGTAAAAAATTTCTTCTTCGTTCTAATACAGTAATTTATAATGATGTTGTTATAGGGGATAATTTTAAGACAGGTCATAATGTAGTCATAAGAGAACAAACTAAAATTGGTGACAATGTTTTAATTGGAACTAATAGCATAGTAGAAGGAGAATGTACTATTGGAAGTGATATTAGTATCCAATCTAGTGTTTATATCCCAAGAAAAACTATTATTGAAGATAATGTTTTCATAGGTCCATGTGCCTGTTTTACTAATGATCGATATCCTGTTAGAGTTGAATATAAATTAAAAGGTCCTCAAATTAGAAAAGGGGCTTCTATTGGAGCTAATACTACATTTTTATCTAATATTGAAGTTGGAGAAGGTGCAATAGTAGCTGCTGGTGCAGTTGTTACACGGAGTGTTCCTCCTTATTATTTAGCTATTGGTACTCCAGCTAAGATTAAACCATTACCTATTAAATTAAGAGTTCCAAATATGCTTTAATAAGATAATTATTTATTATTTTTATTTATTATTTATTAAACTTTTAATAGATTGTTACTAGAACATAAATGATAATTAGGTAAAAAAAATGAGTATTTCTTCTATTTTTAGTTTTTTATTATCTTTTTAAATATTTTGAATTAAATTTATTAATATGATTATAATTATTATATTGATAAAGATATTTTTTATTATCTTTTTAAATATTTTGAATTAAATTTGTTAAAATAATTATAATTATTATGCTGATAAAGATATTTTTTATTATCTTTTTAAATATTGTGAATTAAATTTGTTAAAATGATTATAATTATTATGCTGATAAAAATTATTTTATGATTATTAAGTAAATTTTAAATAGTAGTATAAACTAATTTAAATAAGAAATATTTTTTTGTTTTAACTTTAAAATAATTATTACTGATTATATATTATTAAATAAGTTTTTAAAGATTTAATTTTGAAATTGTTAAAATAATATTAATTAATTTTGATTTTTCATATGATTAAAATTATAAAATATCAATAAGATTTTTTAGTTTTTAAACTTTCATTTGAAATTATATTATTATATTAATTTTAAGGTGAAATATTTTATTTATTATAAATTATTTATTATTGGGAAGATATATATGATAGTTAAAGATTGGTGTATGTTTTGTGGTGAATGTGCTGGTGTATGCCCAAAGAACTTAATAGAAGTTAAGGAAATAACTTTGATTTTTAATGATGAAGATTGTAAAGAGTGCAGTACTTGTGTTAAAGCTTGTCCTATCAGTGCATTAGAAAAAGAATAAATAAAAAATTAAATTATTATTGCAAATAAAGGATTATTATCAAAAAGTGTTGTAAATAATTATTATTGCTAATAAAGGATTATTATCAGAAAGTGTTGTAAATTATTATTATTATTGCTAATAAAGGATTATTATCAGAAAGTGTTGTAAATTATTATTATTTTATTATTATTGAGAGGATATTATGATACAAACAGATGTGTTAGTGATTGGATCAGGACCTGCAGGATCATCAGCAGCTAAACACGCTGCTTTAGGTGGAGCAGACGTTATTTTAATTGATAAAAAATCTGAAATTGGGGCTCCAAAAAGATGTGCTGAAGGAGTATCTAAAGGAGGATTAGAAAAACTCGGAATAAAACCAAATCCTCGCTGGGTGACAAAAGAATTAGATGGTGTAAGACTTGTTTCTCCTAATGGAACTAATGTATGGTTAACTTCTGATGAAATTGAGCTTCCTGAAGCAGGTTATATCCTGGAGAGAAAAGTTTTTGATAAACACATGGCAATGGATGCAGCAAGAGCTGGAGCTAAGATTCGGGTTAAAACATTAGCTAAGGAAATGGAAAAAGATGGAAATAGCTATATTGTAACTTGCGAACATATGGGTGAATTATTCAAAATCCAAGCAAAAATTGTAATAGCTGCTGATGGACCAGAGTCAAGAGTAGCTAGGTGGGCTGGACTTAAAACAGCAACCAAAGCAAAAAACATGGAATCTGGAATTCAATTTGAAATGTGTGGAGTAGAAATGGAAAAACAAGATGTTATCGAGTTTTATTTTGGAAGTGTAGCTCCTGGAGGATATGCTTGGATTTTCCCTAAAGGTGATGATATAGCTAATGTTGGTCTTGCAGTTATAGCTCCTGATACTGATAAAACAGCTTATGATCATTTAATTGAATTTGTAAATAATTGTCCAGCTACTCAAAATGCACAAGCAGTTGAGTTAAATATTGGTGGAGACCCAGTTGGTGGAATGCCTAAAAAGATATACGCTGATAATTTACTTGTAGTTGGAGATGCTGCAGGTCAAGTAAACCCATTAACAGGAGGAGGAATAATCAGCGGAATGACTGGTGGAATGCATGCAGGTATTGTAGCTGGTGAAGCTATTGCTGATGAAGATTACTCAGAAAATAGATTAAGACAATATGATACTAATGTTAGAGAAGCTATTGGTGCTGAGATAGATAAATACCTTAAAGTAAAAGATTTCGCACTTTCCTTATCTGATAAAGAACTTGATTCAGTAGCTAAAGCTTTCCAAGATATTGAGTTTGAAAAAGTTAGTACTACAGAACTTGTAAAAAGTTTAGTTAAAGTTTCACCTAAAGCTTTTGTTAAATTAGGTAAATTAATATAGGGTTAAGAGTAATTCATTAATTAAAATTAATTCTTTTCCTAAATTATAGATAAAATTTAATTTAGCAAAATAATCCTTTTATTAAATTTTTATTTTTGAGATTTGAATAAAATTTAAATTATTTGATTTAATTTTTTTTATTTTATTATTTCAAATAATTTTTGTTAAAGATTAGTTTTATTTTATAATTAATTTTTTTTATTTTATTATTT
>WRMT01000203.1 GCA_009777005.1 Methanobrevibacter sp.
GAAAGAGCTTTCAAAAGAGATCCTAAAAATGTTAAACTTCATATGGATTTAGAAGATTGGATATATTTCATGAAAAACCCTGATGAAACTATTAAAGATGGAAAAATTGTTATGACTAATGAAATAAATATTGGGAAAACAGAATTAGAAATAATTAATTTCATCAAAAATAACAAACTTAAATCTATTAATGAGTTATCTAAGCTATTAAAGAAGGATAATAGCACGATTCAGAGGAAAGTAAACCAGCTAGAAAAAGAAGGATTAATAACTATAGAAAAAGGGAATAAAAATAGTAAAATCCCTGTTGTGAATTATGATGAAATATCAATAGCTATCTAAACTCTTGAAACTCTTTAGTTTTCCAATAGCTGGAAAAATTCTGTTTAAAATCACAATCTTGAGTTAAAACAATAAAATAAGGCATTGTAAAATAAAAGTAGTACTAATTTTTAACTCTAGTCCTATCTTTAGGAGTTATCGAAACATTTCTTTTAGTAAGCTTAGATTTTTCATAAGTATGGGTCGATATGATAAAATATTGATTATACAAATGAATAATTCATAAGGAGTATAAAAATGGTTTATACAAATGAAAATTGGGATAATAATTCTTTCATATTCGATATAGCTGAAATTACATTCTCAAAGTTTACTGAATTATTAGAATTTTTAAAACATAAAGTATTTGAAAAAAAGCGAGAATTTATGAGCATATCTCCTGACACATTTAACTCTGCATATAAATTATTTAATCATACTTTAGATGCTTATAAATCTTGTATTAAAAATGTTCTTTTCATGGAAAAAGAAATTTATCCCATTACTGAGATACAAGATATTTTGGATTACTTTTTTAATGAAAATTTTGAAAATATAGCTATAGAAGAACTTGAATTTGCAATAAGATTGATAGAAGCTTATTCTAATTTTTATATTAAAAATGCGAAATTAAGAAGACAATATTTTCCTTTAATAGAAGATTATCTAAAAGAGCCTGAGAATTATATGGAAAAATATGTTCTCGAATATAATGCTTTATTTGATGAATATTTTAAAACTTTTAATAATCAGGAAAACGAATTTTATAATAATTTTTACACACCTAAAGGAGAATATAACAAGTCTATTAATGAAACATTTAAGATATTAGGAAGATTATAAATGCCTATCCTATTTTTTGATAATAATATTCCTGTAGGTTATTGTTTTATGCAAGATCCCCAGCATGAACTTGCCAAAAAAGCTTTTGAAAACATCAGTACCAAATACTGGTCAAAAAATGTTATTTTCGAATTTACACGAGTGTGTGATAGAAAATTATTAATCCTAGATGATTTTATCGATGAAATAATTGATGAAATTGGTTCTATTGATGAAAAATTATCAATTGAACAATTGGCAAATATTGTGGATTGTCTCAAATTTGAAGCTTTAAACAAGAAGGCAATTTCAATTATTGTTAATGATATTTGGAATGAAGGACATTTTAATGGAAAAGAATCTGCAGATAAAATTATTCCATATCTTAAGGATTATAAACGAAGTTTTAAGAAAAGAGTAAGAAAATTTAAAACCGATTGTTACATAAATCTTAATGAGCATGAACGTCTAATTTCTTATCCTAAAAAGGAAAAATTACTGAAAAAGTGTGTCGATGGTGAAGACAGTTTTTTAAAGTTGGGAAATGATATGAATATCTGTCTAGATGCACATGATTTAGCAAAAAAAGCAGATATTCATAAATTAACTTTTATAACTGATGATTTACCCCTTTTTGATTGTAAAAATATTTTAGAAACCAGTACTAAAATTTATCAAGTAGCTGCTTTAAGAAAATACTCATTTTAATCACAAGTGATAAGCTATGATTTCAGGATTATGTTATTTTAATTTAAGTGATTATAGTACGAAACTTAATTTTTGGCACTAAATTTTCTCATTATTTATATATAAATTGATAATTCTCGTGCCAAAAATTTGGTGTGCGACTATACTAATTCTTTTCAGCACCGTGATTTTTAACAGTGCCTTATTATGAATTATTATTTAAAAAAAATTATTTTATACATATTAATTTAGTTGAATTAATTCTATATTAATTATTTTGCTAAAACAATATTTTAATAAGTTTAAAACATTAAATAAAGAATCATTCATTTTATTCAAAAATTTTGCAAGTTCTTATAAGTTGTCAAATATTTTAATCCCTTGGTTTTAACAAATGTCGGATAAAATTAGAATATTACTCGTTACACTCTCTTAAAAACTGTTTGTACCATTTACACGACAAACGATTTGAGCATATCTTTATCCCGTTAGTATGAAATAGTTTTTTCGTTAAAATATTCAGTTTTAGATTTATCATATAGAATGTGATTAAATTTAATCAATTCATGTCTTCTCATAGGAACCCTAGACATTTTAATAATATGTTTACCTTTTTTGGATCCAGCTAAAATCCATTAATATCTAGGATTATTCCTCCCCAAAAATCGGAAAATATGATTAATAAACCACTTTGTCGACTTTTTAGGATGCGATCTTTCAATAAATTTAAACATCATTATAGGCGAGGTGTTGCAACACCGTTAGAACATCATAATAACAAAGAGGTAACATTTATATACACAATGTTACATACATTATATCGCCTAAGTCGAGGTAGGCAAAAAGCCTCTTAATTGAGGATATTTTACTGTGCTCGTTATTCGAGTGTAATGTTAGAATGGTTTGTTTTCAAATCCGTCTTGTTTGTCTGTGTGTTTTTAACTCCTCGTAGTTCTTTCATTAGAGAGGCTACGATGACAAACACTTTCAACTTCTTTTTTTAATATTTCATGATTCATAATTACTCTTTCTTTTAAATAAATTTATAAATGAACTAAACTATCTGTTTTGTCTTAAAGTCAAGTAAAGAGAATTCATCCAATTATTTATATTCAGTTTTTTATTTCAATTCTTTAAAAATACTATTAGCCCATATTCTGAATTGTATGGCTTCTTTAAAATCGTTTACATACTATCCTACTGAAATAATCAGCTAAGATTGTAGAAAATTAAGTCTCTTTTTATATCACGATTTCCTCTTTTTAAACTATTCGGATTTCCCTAATAGTTGAATTTTCCTATAGTTCTTGAGTTATCCTATATTAATTATTTGGCTAAAAAATTATTTTAATAAGAATAAAACATTAAATAAAGAATTTTAACAATTATTCCTTATTATTCAAAAATTTTGAAAGTTTTTCTAAGCTATTAAATACTTTAACACCATTAGACTTAACCAATTTAGACACTACTTCTAATGATTTTCTTTGTGGACTTGACCATTTTTCTCCACTGTCTTCATCTAAAATACATAATATTGTTTTTTCAGGTTTCGTAGTATTGTCATCCACTACTTCAGCTATTGAATACTTTTTTTTAATGTCAAATTATGGTTAAAGCAAGAAGTATACATTATTTGAAAATTTGATATAAATTGTTTAGTTTAAAATATTTTAAATTAATAACAGTCCTCAGAAGTTAGGTTCTAGGATGAAAAAATTTACCATCACAAATTTAGAAAAATTTATATATTAGTTATTACTAATTAATTAATAGTGTATACTATTTTTTTAGTATATGTAAGTGCATATTATAATATTAATATGTGTAACAGGTAAATCCTATAAGTATCGTCACATTTTGTGGCGAGTAAATTGCTTATAGGTACTGGCCTTCGGGTAAAATCTTTTTTTTAGATTAGTACTTAATATTTTTAGTAATTATAATTAATAATTAGTAGATACGATTTATAATTTTTTAATATTTGTTTTTAAATGTATTAGATCTACAAATTCAGGATTCTTTCTTTCAAATTTTTGAAAATAAGACCAAGCAACGACATCCACAACTTGTATTGATTCATATTTATGAGATTCATTATGATGTATTTCAACATTAAATTTATTATCAATATCTAACTTTTCTTTAAAAAAATCATTGAACTTCTTAATATCTTCATATTTGAGTTTTGATTTATCTATTCTAACTAGTAATGAGGAGTTTATTTCTATTTCTTCTGCCAATAATCCTGCAATGTAATCATAGATACTATTTTTTTTATTCCTTTCTAAATTTTCATTATTTGAAAAAACTTTTGATTTTCTTAATCCGGGAAAAAGTTTTTTCTTTTTATCCCATATAACACAATATATTTCAGCATCTAGTTTATTTACTTTTCTTAAAATTTGTTTGAGAATTTTAGCAGAACAAGTTATTCCCTTTATTTCACGAACATTAGCTAATTTTTTCTTGAATTGGTTTCTTCTTAAAGTTTTTATTATTTTTCCAAGCTTTTTTTCTTCTTTTATTAATATTCCTAATATAATAAAGTATTTTGATCCATGCTTTCCTAAGTCTCCACTTTCATCTATTATTAAATATGTCATGCAAGAACCTATATTTTGAATTATTTATTATTTTATTACGATTTTTTATTACTTACATATTTATATTTTAATATTTAAATGTTATTATTTTATATTAGTAAAGTCTCATGGTCCTGATTAGATTTTCATGCTTTTTCATGGAGAATTGTAATTAATATTAAAGCAAGAATAATTTTTAATTGGAAAATCCTGTAGGAATTATATTGTTTAGATATTTTAAAATTTTAATAGTCAATTGCGATTATGTATTTAAAATCAGAAAAATTTACAATTTCCATTTGAAAATTCAAAAAAAAAAGAAATTTAATTGCTATTCTTAAAAAAAAATAAAAAATAGTAAGATATAATCAAAATAAAGAAAAAATAAATAATAAACATGTGAAATATAGTTTAAAAAAAAAAAAAGAGTTATAATCATGCATATTAAAAATAGAAATACTACTAATTAGCTAAAATAATGATAAAATAGCTAGTCAAAAAACTAAAATATCAGTTACTGAAAACAATCCTCCAATAGCTGATTATTATGAATTTATATTTAAAAAAAGTATTTAACATTGTTAATTTTATGTAATTAATTCAATAATTAATTATCATATTAAAACAATATTTTAATAAGTTTAAAACATTGATAGAGAATTATTCCATTTATTCATTATTATTCAAAAATTCTGCAAGTTCTTCTAAGCTATTAAATGCTTTAGCACCATTAGATTTAACCAATTTAGACACTGCTTCTAATGATTTTCTTTGTGGGTTTGACCATTTTTCTCCACTGTCTTCATCTAAAATACATAGTATTGTTTTTTCAGGTCTCTTATTACTGTCATCTACTACTTCAGCTATTGAATATACTCCAGTTAGTAAGGGTGTTATAACATATAAACAATAATCAGAAATTTGTCTTTCTCTTATTTCATTTTTTTGAGCTTCTTCATTCCAATCATCAATTACTGGATTAAAATAGTCTATTTTTAATTCAGGAATTAATTCTTCTCTCCATTGGGAACCATTACAAGTTCCCCCTAAAAATACCTTCATATTTTTTTTCCTATTAAAATTTATAAATAATAATTAGTATTAATTATTAAATATTTAAATGTTTACTTTTTGATTTTAATAGTATTTTTAATTATTGTAAATTTGTTATTCTATAATAAATAATTTAAATATTACATAATTTACATA
>WRMT01000204.1 GCA_009777005.1 Methanobrevibacter sp.
AATGGAAACAAACCACTACTAATAGAAGCTGGTCCTGGTGCTGGAAAAACTCGGGTAATGATTGAAAGAATCAAATACTTAGTAAATGAAAAAGCCATAGATCCTGAAAGTTTACTTGTAATTACTTTTTCAAATAAATCTGCTGAAGAGCTAAAAAATAGATTAATAGATAGTGTAAATGGTCTTGATATTAATATTGTTAATAAGATGCAAGTATCTACTATACACTCCTTTTGTTATTCTCTATTAAGAGAACATGAAAACCCTTTCCTTGAAATATTAGGAGATGACTTAGGTGAGAAAAATGATCTCTTTATTAGGAAGCATATGAAAGACTTAGGTTTTGTTGATGAAGCTTATATTTCCAAACGAGATATTGGAATGATTATTAGTAAATTTAATGAATACACTATTTTTAAAGTGGATATTGATAATTTAATATCTTACATTGAAGAAAAATTTCCTCCTGTTCCAGAGTACCTTAGCTTCATAGCTGAAATAAAAAAAGAATGTGAAGAAAATGAAGAGCATTTTAGTTTTCCAAGTGTGGAGGTTAAAGAAGATGAGAATCTTAAAAGAGGATATCACAATGCCCGATTTTTAGCTATTGCTAAAGCGTATAAAATTTATCAAGATCTTTTAAAAGATTATAATGTTATTGATTTTGGTTTTATACAAAGAAATACATTAGATTTATTAGAAAATAATCCTGAATTAGTAGCTAATTTAAAATATAAAAATATTCTTGTTGATGAGTTTCAAGATACTGACCCTGTTCAAATGAAGATATTTGATTTATTAATTAATAATGAAAATATGGAATCTTTTACAGTTGTTGGAGATGATGATCAAAGTATTTATGCTTTTAGAGGATCGGATATTGAATTTTTCACTAATTTTGAAAAAGAGTATGATGCAGATTGTTGTTCATTAAACACTAACTATCGCTCATCAAATACTATTGTGGAGTTTAATGAAAATTTTATTAAAAATGATAGAAGATCTAATTCAAGTAAAGTTTTAAAAGGAAATAATGAAACTGATGGAAATGTTTTCCTTTTAGAAAATGATGATAAAAAAGACCAAGCTTATAATATTTTAAAAACTATTAAACATCTTATTGAAACTGAAAAAGTTAAGAATTTCAGTGATATTGCAATACTTTCTAGATCAGTTAGGGATGCTTTTACTAAAGAGATTATAGCTACTTTAGAAGATAATCAAATTCCTTGCCAAATAAGGGGAAATCAGGATTTATTAGATACAGATGAGATTAAATCTATTTTAACCTTATTTTATTATTTAGTTCAAGATGATGATAATCCTCATATTAGCTTTGCTTGGGAGAGAGATTGGCTTAATTTAGATGCTTACTCTTCAAAAACTTTTGATTCATTAAAGTTTTTCAATCTTTCAAATGAAACTAGAGAAATTTTATCTAAAAAAGAAGAAGAATATAGAGAAGAACTTTTAAATACTGCAAGACAGGTTCAAAAAGAAGAAACAGGTTCTGCAAGAGTTAGATCATTTAATGGTGTTTTTAATCTTGATGAAGATTTATTAATTAAAATTTTTCGCATTTTTGATAAACCAATAATTTCTTTAATGGACATGAATGATTTAAAAGCTATTGGAATAGCTAATCAAAATGATTTATCTTTTTTTAATAAATTATATGATTTAAAACAATTAATTATTTCAAATACTATTTTTAAAAGTGATTCTGAAGAGGAAATTTCTAATAAACTTAATAGTGAGAGAATCACATTATTAGATATATTTTATAAATTACTTGAAATAATTGGGTATTATAATAAAGATAAGGTATTAAATGAGTCCAATACTAATGAATTAGCTAATATAGCTATTATTTCTAATTCAATAGCTAATTATGAAGATATTATCTCACAAAGAGGGACTAAATTCAGTATTACGGGTTTATTCTGGTTTATCTATCATAGGATTAAAGGATATTCTTGTGTTAGGTTAAATGATGAAGATGGAGTTCAAATTTTAACAATACACTCATCAAAAGGTTTGGAATTTCCAATTATAATTGTTCCTTCATTAAAAGAAGGTAAATTTCCTTCAAAGTATAGGGATGAAGATGAAAAGCTATATGGAGCATTTGGAATACCTTTTTTTAAAACTCCTGATGAGTTTTTAGAATATAAAAAAAATATGAATAAACAAGAAAAAGAAGAATTCCATGATTTAGAAGAGCGAAGGGTATTATATGTAGGAATGTCAAGAGCAGAAGATATTTTAATACTTTCAACTCTTGAAGGTATTCCAGAAATTGAAAACATTGATTTTGATAATATTTTAAAATTAAATAATAATTTAGATATTTTACCATTCACAAGATATGAAAATGAAGATAAGGAAAGTAATGATGAGGATAATATTAATTTAAGCTATACTTCACTTAGAGATTATGAAAATTGTCCTTTTAAATACAATTTATTTCATAATTTTAATTTTAAAGTTTCCCAAGATAAATATATTCACAGAGGTATTGCAGTTCATGATACTTTAGACAAAATCCATAAAGCTGTTAAAGAAAATGAGAGTTTAAAAGATGATGAAGATTTTATCGAGAAAATAGCTAAAGATTCTTTAATAGAAAATGAAGCAGTAGCTTTAAAACAATTCGAAGATATTAATTATTATTGGCAGAATTATGGGAAAAATCTTGAAATATTAGGTTCTGAAGTTCTTTTTTCTTTAATAACTAGAGATTACAATCTTTCAGGAAAGATTGATTTGATTTATAAAACAGAAGAAGGTAAAATTGGAATTCTTGATTTTAAAAATCAAACTAATGTTGATAAAAAAGAGGTCACTACTCAGCTATACATATACCTTTTAGCTATTAGTCAAAATCCTGATTTTTCAAAGTATGAAGTAAATGAATTAGCTGTTTATCCATTAAAAGGCAGAAAATGGATTAATATTGAATTAAACCATGATAAAATCAAAGAGATTGAAGATGAAATTAAAAATACAGTTTTAGATATTAGGAATAACAATTTTTATCCAAAAGAAACCAATCTTTGTGAAGGTTGTGAATTTAGATTTATTTGTGAAAATAAATAATTTAACGATTTTTCAACAGTTTTTCTTTAGTTTCTTATTTATTTTCTAATTTTTTTTTAAAAAATTCCTTGATTATTTATTTTAAATTTACTTATACTTTTTTATAATAATTTTATTATTAATCAAATGTTTTTTGATATTATATTTTATTAAATTGTTTTTAATAACTGTTATTTAAATGAAATTGTATTTTTCATATTATATTTTGTTAAATTGTTTTTAATAACGTATTTTTTAAATAAAAATATATTCAGGATATTATTATTATTATTAAGCTATGTTTTTTTATATTCCTCATTTAAATAAATTATAAAAATCTTTTTAATATTTTTATTAAAAATTTATATTTTATAAAAATAATTTTTCAAAACATAATAATACAAACATATATAAGTAATAATAATTAGGTTATTTTTAATAAAATCATAAAAATTATTATTTTAGTAATAATTAATATTATTTTCTTTTTAATTATTACTAATTTTAAATAATGATTTTGTACTAAAAATATTAAGGGAGTTAATTGTATGAAAAATATTATACTTATTGGGTTTTTCATGGTTGGAACCCATTCACTTGGAAAAAGAGCAGCAGAGATTTTAAATGTTGATTTTGTAGATATTGATGAATTTATTTTGAAAAAATTTCAAGAAATTGATGATTATGAAGATATTGTCTTTATCAAGTTTCTTAAAGATAATATTTTTAGGAAACATGAAAAATCCTTTTTTGAAAAAGAATATTATTGTTTTAAAAGAGTTTTAAACTGAAAAATATCTATCTTAGCAGGTAGTCCAGATTTAGCTTTATTTGATGAGAATGTCTTTTTTTAAAAGAAATCGGTACTTTAATAAATATTAAACGTGATAATGATATTATTTTGAAACAAATACAGGATAATTATTCGAAGAATGGAAGCAAGAGAATGCTATAGATAATGGTCACAGAACTTATGATATGCGAGAATTATATATCAAGATTTGAAGATTTAATACCATATTATGAAGAAATAGCTGATTTCACTAGTGATAATATAATAAAAGTAAAGAAGAATGAGTAAATAAATTAGTTAATCTAATAAAAAAAATCTGGATGAAGACTTATAAATTTATTTATAAATGATTTGAACAAAAATAATTGTACCACATCATCTATTAAAGATTATTTTTTTAATTGAGCTATGGAAAATAAAAGATAAGAAACGACTATAAAAAAAGTTAAAAATATACAATTATTGTTAAAAAAATATTAATGGGATTGAGGGACTAGCTATGGAAAATAAGGAATTATTACTGGAATTCATTTATCTATTAAAAGAAAGTATTGATTTTTGTTTTGATATCAACAAGTTTGAAGATAGGATAAAGCTTCAAAAATATGTTTTCATAGGTAAATTTTTTGGATTAAAACACAACTACAAATATAATATGTATATACGAGGTCCCTATTCATCGAACTTAGCTGATGATTATTATGAACTAGGAAAAAATGTTAATGAACCTTGTTCCAAAGATTTAAATTTCAACACTGAAAATTTTTCCGCTTTAGTAAAAAATAAAGAGGTTGAATGGTTAGAATCAGCAACAACCATGTTATCTTTATATTCTCATTATAAATCTAATTATAAATCATTATTAGGAAATACAGATTTTGAAAAGATAATAAAGGATGTTAGTGAAATAAAGCATTTGATTCCTGAAAACTTTATTAAGCAAGTTTGCTATGATTTGAAAGATCAGGGGCTCTTAAACTGATTACATGATTCAACATAATTATATTGATACAGATTATCTCTTATCTTATTTATTTTTTCGGTGAAAATAAGCTAAAAAAATATTTGGGGAAAGAAAAAGATCTAGAAAAAGAAAGGCATGATACTTTAAGTAATTTTGTAAAAAAATCAAAGAATAATGTTAAACTTAAAATTCCTCTTATTGTTTTAGGAGAAATTCATGTTAAAATATTTAAACATCCTGAAATAATTGAAGAAGATACTTCTTTTTTCCATATAAGAAAAAAAATACTTAACTTATTTAAACATCCTGAAATTGATTTGAACCCACCAAAAGGGGACTGTTATGAAACTGCAAAGAGATTTGTTGAAGCAAATGAACAAAATAGGATTCATCCTACAGATGCTTTAATAGTTTCCCAAGCATTGCATGATACTAATTCAAAACATCTCCTTACTTTAGATACAAATTTAATAGAATCTCTTAGCAGAGGCATTATTTCTGAAGAAAATCAAAGATTAAGAGGAGATAAATTGCTTAAAATCTACCCTAACAAGTACATTTAATCCATACTAGATTTAAATGTGAAAAAAATGAAAGACTGAAATAAAATTAGATTCAATACTTTTTTTTTTATTATTGAGGCTAGGAAATGATTATGAGTTCGCTGAACATTGATAAGAATTTGTAAAAAATTTTAAACAAAAATTCATATATAAA
>WRMT01000205.1 GCA_009777005.1 Methanobrevibacter sp.
CTTTACGAAACAACGACAGGAAAATATCCTCTCCGTACAGCTGTCGGGTTCGGCTGATTGTACTGTGCCAGGGCAGAGCCTCGTCAATATCGTACTTCAAAAATAATCGTATAGCCAGACTGTCGCCGCAATACTCAATCAGTTTACGGTCGGAATTTATATTGTTTAAATATCCTATTAAACATATTTTGAAGAATACAACAGGATCTATACTCTCTTGTCCTTCAACTCCGTAATACTGTTCTGTAGCCTTATATAGATATTGTAAATCCAGTTCCTTATCAATTAAACGGTAAAAATTGTTCTGCGGAACTAAATCATCCAAATGTACTTGGTACATCATTTTGGGTTGCCATTCTCTTTTTTCTTTCATATTTTCTACTATATTATTATTTTTATATTTAAATTATTTTTTTAAGATATATATTTTCCAATAATTTTATTTAAAATTTAAATTTTTATAAAAATAAATTTACAAAACACTATATTTCTTATATTAACTACCTTAGTAGTTTTTATTTTGTAGTTTTTATTTAATAATACATACTTTTTATTTTTTTAAAAGATTTTTTTAAAAATATTAAAAATTTTATATTTAAAACTTTTGAGAATAATATAATTTTTTTATTTTTTATTAAAAAGTATAGGAATTAATATTGAGTTTCTTATCACTTACTTAAAAAATTTTCAACCAGATTTCTACTTTCATTTAATGATTCTAATGGGATACCTTTTGGCATAGATCCTAATTCTCCATCAATGTCTTTTAAAATTCCTTCCCCTGCTCCTAAAAACATTCCTTCACTGGTTATTCCCATAAATGTTTCAGGAGGAAGCATGGAAATAGCTACTTTATTTTCGTCTTTAACTGTTAAATCATTGGTAACGACTTTAATAGCTCTTTTTCCAAGGTTAACATTGCATATCATTAAAGTATCAGTTTGTGGATGTTTGGTGACACTCATTATTTCTCCTATTTTTATATCAATAGCTATTATCGGATCAACTATTGGTCCAAAAAGTATTCTTCTTTTAAGTCCAAGAATTGTATCAATGAAAAATCTAGTTTTAGCTAGTGATTCTTCAACCTTTTCTTTTTCTTCTTTTGGTGTTTGATTAAGGAACTGATGAGTCCAATCATCTCCACCTAAATATTTAATGACTAAATTAGCTTTTTTTTCTAAATTAGCTATTTCTTGAGAATTAGCTAAGTCTTTTGGCTCTAAATATGAGTAAGCTAAGCCGTGAAGATCAGGATTCATAGAATCTGCACTTTCTAATGCCATTTTTTTATTCCAACGACCTTTGAAACTTCCTCCTTGAACTGTTTTAATAAATAAATCAATGGATTTTTGTGCAATTAAAAGCCGATAATCTTTTGTTGTATCCCACATTTTATCTCTCTTGTGTCTATTTCTCTCTAAATTTCATTTTTTTCTAATCAACATATTGATTATTTTTTCTATTATTAAAATAATTTCTCATTTTTTGAAATAATAATAGGTTCATGATATTTTCCTATTTATCTATTTTTCATAACAAACTATAAATTTATATTGAATAAATAGTATAAATAAACTTGTAAAAAGTAATAATGAATCAAGTAGAAAAGATATTACTTTTGCTTTTTAATATTTTTTTAAATGTTATATAATTATTAAAAGGATAATGGTGAAAAAATGGTAGAAATTTCTTATCTCCACGATTTACGCATATATACTTTAGCTGGAGAGTACAAAGGGAGAATTGTAGACGTGGTTCTTAATATGAGATTAGGGACAGTTTCTAAAGTTCAAGTAAAGGTTTTAAACCACGAACCAGAAGAAGAAAATGAAGATTTTAATATTAGAAAGGTCATTACAAAGGGTCTTTGGATTGATTCTGATGAAAAAGAGGAGGAAGAGGAGGAAGAGGGAGAAATATTCGATGTAGATTATGATAAAGTCAGGGCTATTGGAGATATTATGCTGGTTGATCTTCAGGATGATGAAAAACAGAATTAGGAGGATACTGGTGAAAAAATGGTAGAAATTTCCAATCTTTTTGGCTTGAATATATATACGATTGGGGGGGAATATGTAGGGAAAGTTTCAGATGTAGTTCTTAACATGAGATTAGGGACAATTTCTAAATTTCAACTTAAGGCTTTGGAACCAGAAAAAAAAGATGTTAGTGTTACAGATGTTTTAAAAAGTGGTCTTAAAATAGCTGCTGATGAGGATGAGTTAAGACCTTTTCAAGAAGGTTTACTAAGTGTTGATTATGATAAGGTTAAAGCTATTGGAGATATTATGTTAATTGATCCTAAAGATTTTCGAAAAGAAGAACCTCAAAAAGAGGAACATGATGTAGTTTAATATCATATAGGGTTAATATATACAATAATAATACTTTTTTCTATTTCAAAGAATTTCATCTTAATATTTATATTTATCTGTCTATATAGTAAAAGAAATAATTTTTTGCTGAATATTTTGATAAAACTTAGTTAAATTTAAATCAATTATAAAAATATATTTATTTAAATAAATAATGATATTAAATTTATTTTATTTATTATTAAAAATAAGAATTATAACGATTCATATAAAAAATTGAAAAATTTCAGTGAATAAAAAAAATCTTAAAAATGCAAAAAATTCTGTCTTAAACTATAATTATTATATTTATTTATTAGGGATATATCCATTTGTTAGAATATATTATATTTATTAGAGATATATTTATTTATTAGGGATATATTTATTTATTAGGGATATATTTATTTATTAGGGATATATTTATTTATTAGGGATATATTTATTTATTTGGGATATATTTATTTATTAGGGATATATTTATTTATTAGGGATATGCCTATTTATTAGGGATATATCCATTTGTTAGAATATATTTATTTATTAGGGATATATCCATTTGTTAGAATATATTATATTTGTTAGGGATATATTTATTTATTAGAGATATATCTTTGATTTATAGTATCTATTAATTATTAAAATTTTTCAGATTATAATATAAATTAATTTCTAATTTTAATTATTAATAAGTTTTATCAATATATTATTACATTTTAAAATTCAAAATAAGCTAGTGATTAAATGATATTGGGTTTGTTAGGTTGTGGAGCAATAGCTAGCTTCATAGTGAGTAATATTTCATCTGAAGATAATGGAATTATTGTTAAATATTTCTATGATCGTGATTTTGAACAATCAAAAAAATTAGCTAAATTAGCTAAAGGTATATCTGTTTGTGAAATCGATGAAATGATAGATAATGTTGACTTAGTTTTAGAGGCTGCTTCCCCATCTTCTGTTGAAGATCATGGTTTGAAAATTTTAGAGAAAGGTAAAAATATTATAATAATGAGTATTGGGGCTTTAATGGATGAAAAATTAAGAAAACAAATGCAAAAAGTAGCTAATGAAAATAACTCTAAAATATTTATTCCTTCTGGAGCTATTGTAGGATTAGATGGGATTAAAGCCGCATCTGAGGGAAAATTAAATAAAGTCACTTTAACCACAAGGAAACCTCCAATGTCACTTGGAAAAAAGGTGGAAAGGGAAAAAATTCTTTTTGAGGGAAAAGCATCCGAAGCTGTTAAGAAATTTCCTGTAAATATTAATGTTGCAGCTACATTGAGTTTAGCTTGCAATAGAGATATAGATGTTAAAATAATTGTTGATCCAAAGGTTGACAAAAATATTCATGAAGTACTAATTAAAGGAGATTTTGGTGAATTCAAAACAAGGACAAAGAACTTACCTTGCGAAGTCAATCCTAAAACTAGCCTTTTAGCGGCTTACTCCGCTATAAAACTTTTAAAAAGTTTAAATGAAAATTTGGTAATGGGTACATAAAACAAGTTAAAGATTAAATCCACTTATAATTTAGCTAATTTTAATGTAGAGTTTTGTGTTGTTTTTTAGTTTTTGATGTGGTTGGGTTATTGAGTGGTTTTGTGTTGTTTTTTAGTTTTTGATGTGGTTGGGTTATTGAGTGGTTTTGTGTTGTTTTTTAGTTTTTGATGTGGTTGGTTTTAATGAAAGATTATGAAACATACTCTAACCTTAAGGTTCCAAAAAGTTCAAAAATAATCTTGAGGTTAGATGGTCGTGGATTTCATAATTTATCCAAGAAGTTAAATTTTAAAAAACCTTATGATAGTCATTTTTCTAAATCAATGGTTGAAGTAGCTAAACACATCTTTAAAGAGTTTTCACCATTATTTATTTATACTTTTTCAGATGAGATTAATATTTTATTGTCTGAAATCCCTTTTTCTTCTAGAATAGAGAAATTAAATTCTGTTTTTCCAAGCTTAGCTTCAAGTTCATTAACTTTACATTTACAAAAAAATTTCGAAATAAAAAATCAAAATTTAGATGATTTAGAAAATAAACTTTTAAATAATGAGTATAATTTAGATTTTATAGTATCTTTTGATTCTAGAGTTGTACCATTAGCTATTGAAGATATTTCTAGCTATTTTAAATGGCGTCAAGATGAAGCTTGGAGAAATTTTGTCAATAGCTATGGGTACTGGACTTTGAGAGAAGATTTATCCAAAAGAGAAGCTACTGAAAAAATGAGAGCTTGTAAATCATCAGATATTCATGAGTTTTTACACTCTAAAAAAGGAATTAACTTAAATAAAAAGCCCAAATGGCAAAAAAGAGGTGTAGCCCTCTATAAAAAGAAAAAATCTATAAAAGGGTTTAATCCAATAACAAAAAGAGAAGAATCTTCTTTTAGAAATTCTTTATTCATTGACAAGGAATTAGGTATTTTTGATGAAGATTTTTTTAAAAATATTGGCATAATCTAAACATTTAATAAACTTGGAGAATAAATTCTTTACAAAATACAATGATAGGGAATTGTAAATTTATTTTTATAAAAATTTAAATTTTTAATAAAATTTTTAGAAGAATAATTTTCTTTAAAATTATTTAGATATTAAACTAAATAATAATTTTTCTTGAATTTTGATATAAACAATTTTAATAATATTTTTAATGAAAATGAATTAAATAATAATTTTTATTACTAAAATAATTAATTTAAGTAAATTATAAATATTAAAAAATTCGTTTTTAAACTTTGAAAAATCTTCTATTTTTTAAACTTATAAAAATAAAGAAAATCTTCGATTTTCTAACTTGAAAAAATAAAAAATTTTTTCAAGTAAAAAATTTTTATAAATATTAAAAATTCAGCTATTTATTCATATTAAAAAAATTAATTTTACAAAACACTAGAATTATTGTGTTGATATAATTTTGTTAAAATTATTTTTGTTATATTGTTTATAATATAGTCCTGAAGGGAAGAATTGTAATTAATGCTTTGTTAAAATATCACTTTATTTCTGATAAATATATTTATAATAGCTTTAATTTTAAAAATAAATATTAATAATTTTATTATAAAAAAAATATAAAATATTTTAAATTATATTTAAAAATGAATGAATTTAAAGATTTTAAAAAATTATAATAAATTAAAAACTTTATTTTTAGGACTAT
>WRMT01000206.1 GCA_009777005.1 Methanobrevibacter sp.
AAAAAAAAAATAATATTTATATATTTTTTTAATTTAAAAATTATTTTTTTATATTATTATATTATTATTAATAAATAAAAAAAAAAAAAAAAAAAGGGGGGGGGGGGGGGGGGGGGGGGATATTATAATATAAATAATTATAATTAAGAATTAATAAAAAATAAGATATTTATTATAATATTTTTAAAAAATATTTAAAATTAATAAAAAAATATAAGTTTCAATGATTTTAAAAAAGATACTGTACTTTAACTATTAAAATTCACATTTATTAAAAAAATAAGAGATAGATTGAAGAAATAAAAATAGAAATAAACTCCTTGCTAAGAAATAAACTTCTTAAATGAGAAATATAAATTATAAAAATATTATAGCTACTAACAATTTTTATAAATGTGATTATTTTAGGAAACATTCTAACCAATCAAAATGATTTTTGCCCAAAATTGTGGAAAGCTGCAATAGCTACAATAGCTAAATATTTATTTTTAATTCGGAAAACTTATTTTTTTTAGAAGGAATTTTCATAATTAACTCTGTTTCTTGTGGGTTATTATTTTCTACAGTGGATTCATTTTCTATATCAAAATGAAAATCAAATCTTTCTGAGTTTTATTAATTTTCATTTATAGATTCTACAAGGATTTATCTTTAAAATATTATTATTTGTAAATTAAATAGTTATTTTAAATTTAAAGAATTTTTTAAAATTGATAACTGAATAAAAACTTTTAATCAATATTTTATTAAAATTTAAAACTTTTATTTAAGTTTAGGGTATTCTGGAGCATAGGAAAATTTTAAATATTAATAAAAATAAAAATTTTTATATTAATGATAAAAAAAGGTTATGTTATGAAAGATTTACCTATATCAATTGAAACATTTTCTATTCTTAGAAACAACGATTATGTTTATATTGATAAGACAAAATACATTCATAAAATGATAAAACCTGGAAAAAAATATTTTTTATCAAGACCTCGAAGATTTGGAAAGTCTTTACTCGTAAGTGTCATGGAAGAGTTGTTTAAAGGAAATAAAAAATTATTTGAAGGTCTTTATATCTACGATAAATGGGATTGGGATAAAACTAATCCTGTAATCAAATTAGACTTTGGATACATATCTCATGAAAGTCCAGAAATTTTAGAAAAATCATTAGATGAATTCATTAACTTAACAGCAGCAGAATACTCATTAAAACTTCAAAGCACTATCTTTACTAATAAATTTGAAGAATTAATCAAAAAAGTACATAAAAAATATGAAAAAAAAGTAGTAATCTTAATTGATGAATATGACAAAGCCATTGTTAAAAACATGTCTAGACCTAAAGTTTTAAAGAGCAATAAACTTAAACTTCAAAATTTCTATGGTGTCTTAAAAGCTGCTGATGAATACATAGAATTTTTATTTGTTACAGGAGTTTCTAAATTCACTGGAACCTCTCTTTTTTCAGATTTTAACAGTCCAAATGATATTACTTTAGATTACAACTATAGTTCTATCTGTGGATATACTCAAGAAGAATTAGAAAGAGAATTTAAAGAACACATTTTGGAAACATCAAAAATTTTAGACTGTTCAAAAGAAACATTGCTTAACTGGATAAAAGAATGGATAATGGATATTCATGGAATGGGAAGGATAAAGTATATAATCCATTTTCAATTTTGAACTTTTTCAGTAAAAAAAGATTTAGTAATTACTGGTACAGAACAGCAACTCCAAGCTTTTTAAAAGATAAGATCGTTGCAAAAAACAATATCAAACCAATTTTAGAAAATATTGAAGTTAATGTTGATGTATTAGATAGTTCTGATCCATTAAATGTTGGTGAATTACCACTACTTTTTCAAACAGGTTACTTAACAATTAAAAAAGCAGAAATTAAAAAAGGTATGGACCATTTCATATTAGCTATTCCCAACCTTGAAGTTAAAAAATCATTATTTGAAAACTTACTTAAAAGCTATACTGATAGAACTCTTGAAAAAATCCACCAAATGAAAATGAAAATAATCCAACAACTAGAAAATAGTGATGAAGAAGGACTTAGAGAAAATATCAACTTTTTATTATCCAATATTCAATATAAAATCCATGGTAAAGACGAACGATATTACCACAGTATTTTTTTAGTATGGCTACAAACAATGGGATTTAACATAGAAGCAATACACATAACAAATATAGGAGAAATAGATTCAATCATAGCTATTAAAGAAAAAACAATAATCATAGAAATAAAATACTCCAAAACAAAAAAAGAAGAAGATTTAAAAAAAGCTATTAAAAAAGCATTCACACAGATTCACAATAAAAAATACTTTGAAAAATATTTAAAAAGAAAAAATATTAGTCTTTTAGCTATAGCTTTCAACAGAAAAGAAGTATTATGCGAATTTAAAGAAATATAATTCACATGAAACTTTAAATAATTTTTAAACATTTGTAACTGTACAAAACTATTAAATTGATTAACTTTACATTTTTGACTAATAAGTTAATTTTAATGTTTTAAATTGATTAACTTTACATTTTTGACTAATAAGTTAATTTTAATGTTTTAAATTGATTAACTTTACATTTTTGACTAATAAGCTAATTTTAATGTTTTAAATTGATTAACTTTACATTTTTGACTAATAAGCTAATTTTAAAGTTTTAAAAAAATATAAAAATAAAATTATTAATTTTCATTAACATTCTCACACTAGGTTTAAACTTTGGCACAGGGATTTTTCATTAGATTCAATACTATTTGAATTAATTTAGATTAGCTATTCTTACACTACATATTATTTAGTTCAAAGCTAACTATGGGTTTTTGTAGCTAAATAGTATTAAAACTTTTTTAAAGAGCTTTAATAATTATTTTAACTTTGTCTGTTGCCAGTAAAGTTTTAAAACTTTAACATTAGTGTTAGAACAATTTAATTTTTACTCTTTTATTTCAAACATAATATTTTGATAATTTTTCATTTGCTTTTTCTTTACTGAAGTTCCAATTTATTTTACATTTGTTTTCATTTTTATAATTCTGATAAGCTGTAGTTTCAGTGATTAGTAGATTTTCATTGCTTATTCTTCTTCCAGTACATTGTTTATCCATTACATTAATTTCAATTTCAGCCATATTAAGCCAACTAGCATGTTTTGGAGTATAATAAAATTTTACTCTTCTTATCAATCTTTTAGCTTCTCGAAAATCAAAAGTTTGAAGAATAGCTATATAAATATGGGTATTTAAATTATCCTTCACAATTTTTAGTTTTTTAGCTTCAGGGAACACATCATCTACTAAATGTTTAATTATAACGATCAAAATCTGCTTTGTTCGTCCTCTTCATTATAGTCAAAGAAATAATTTTTTACAAAATATAAATATTAATAACATTTAATTAAATTTAAATTTGGATATAAACATTGTTATTAAAATAAATAACACATTATAATCATTTTTATTGAAAATAACGATAATAATTAAATAATTTAAAAAAATCCAGTTATTTCAAAACGAATAAAAAAATAGTATAAATGCAAAAAATTCCTCTTAAACTATGATAATAAATAAAAATATACAAGTGTATTCGACAAAAGTATAGCTAAAGTATAACTAATATCTATTTTTTTTAATCAAAGATTAAAATAATAAAAAAATTATATAATTGACTGGAGATTAAAAGTGAAAAAATTTAATTTTATTAAAACATCTATTGAAGGAGTTTATATAATTGAACCTACTGTTTTTGGAGATGATCGAGGATACTTTATGGAAACTTTTCAAAAAGAAGAATTTGAAAAAAATGGTTTAACTTTAGACTTTGTTCAAGATAATCAGTCAAAATCTAGTAAAGGAGTTTTAAGAGGACTTCATTTCCAGTATACTCAATCACAGGGAAAATTAGTTAGAGTGATTAAAGGAAAGGTTTATGATGTTGCAGTTGATTTAAGAAAAAGCTCAAAAACTTATGGTAAGTATGAAAGTGTTATTTTATCAGATGAAAACAAAAAACAATTTTATATTCCTCCAGGTTTTGCTCATGGGTTTTTAGTATTAAGTGATGAGGCAGAATTTACATATAAATGCACGGATTTTTATAATCCAAATGATGAAGGTGGAATTATTTGGAATGATCCAGAAATAAACATTAGCTGGCCTCTTGATGATGAACATCTAATTTTATCTGAAAAAGATAAAAAATGGAAAAAATTAAAGGACACTTCTACAAATTTCTAGTTTATATATTATTATAGCTTTAGGAGCAATAAAATGAAAATACAAATTTCTAGTTTATATATATTATAGCTTTAGGAGCAATAAAATGAAAATATTAGTTACTGGTGGAGCAGGATTTATAGGAAGTAATTTTATACATTATATGTTAGGAAAATATCCAGACTATGAGATTGTTAACTTAGATGCATTAACATATTGTGGAAATTTAGAAAACCTAAAAAATATTGAGGATAATCCTAATTATCATTTTATAAAAGGAAATATAAATGATGAGAAATTAGTTGATGATATAATTTCTAATAATATTGAATATGTTATTAATTTTGCTGCTGAATCTCATGTTGATAGAAGTATTGAAAATCCTAAGATTTTTTTAGAATCAAATATAATAGGAACCCAAAACTTACTTGAAATATCTAAAAAACATGAAATTAAAAAATACATCCAAATATCCACAGATGAAGTTTATGGCTCTCTTGGCAAAACTGGATACTTTACAGAAAATACTGCACTTGCACCTAACAGTCCTTATTCTGCTAGCAAAGCAGGAGCTGATTTATTAGTGAGGGCATATCATGAAACTTTTGACCTTCCAATGAATATTACAAGATGCTCAAATAATTATGGTCCTTATCAATTTCCAGAAAAATTAATTCCTTTAATGATTAATAATGCAATTAATAATAAAGAGTTACCAGTTTATGGGGATGGAAAAAATATAAGAGATTGGTTACATGTTTATGATCACTGTACAGCTATTGATCTTGTATTACACAAAGGAAAGATAGGAGAAATCTATAATATCGGTGGAAACAATGAAAAAGAAAATATTAAAATTGTTGAATTAATACTTAAATATCTTAACAAACCAAACAGCTTGATTACTTATGTAAAAGATAGATTAGGGCATGATAGGAGATATGCTATAGATTCTACTAAAATAAGGGAAGAATTAGCTTGGACACAGAAATACACATTTGAACAAGGTATAAAAGAAACTATTGAATGGTATTTAGCTAGTGATAAATGGTTAAATAATATTTCTAGTGGAAATTACAGGAAATATTATGAAAATATGTAATCTATATTATGATAATATTAATCTACACGATATCTCTAGTTTTTTATTTGAAAATAATGACACTGTAAATTCACTGGGGTAAAATGTGCCAGTCGCCTCTGTTTTGTAATGTTCTCTTATTAGGAAGATAATTTTTAACAGTGCAAGCTAATCTACGGAGTAAACTTATTGGATTTTTAGAATTT
>WRMT01000207.1 GCA_009777005.1 Methanobrevibacter sp.
ATGATAAATATTTTAGTAATTAAATAAATTTTATGTATATTTTTTAAGTATAGTAAATATGGGGTTATTATGGCTTTAATATTGATTAGAGGAGAAAACAAATTAAAAATATTGAATGCAATTGCAGATATAGAAAGACATGCTAATTTAAACATTTCTAGCTATCCTAAAAAAATTGATTCAAATTTCACTGATTTACTTGTTGAGAAAATTTTAAAATCACCATTAAGAACTAAATCAAAAGTAGCTACAGCTTTTTTTGTAAAAGAAGATACTACTTTTAGTATAGTTCAAATTAAAAAAATTCATCCACCTGCTCATATTATCGTTGTTAGTAATGAATATGAAGAATATAATGAATTAAAAGAAAAATTAAATAATGCAAGTGATTTTAAAGGTTATTATTCAAATAAAAATAAAAATACTGAATTGAAAGATTATAAATCTAATAATAAAAATATTTCAAAAACAAATAGGGAATTTAAAAGTAATCATTTTGTTTAATTCTTTTTAATCAATAAAGATAATTTTTAGTTATGTTTTTTTCATAGCTAAAGAAAAATGGTATAAATAAAAAAATTAAATCTTTTTTTTTATTATTTCACAGTATTTTATGAAAACTTTTTTTTTATTTTTTTATTTCATTGTGTTTAATGAAAACATTTGTTAATTTATTTTTTCTTGATTTTAACAATGTCTCCTAAAGTAGGACCATTAGATGATGATTTTTTGAATGATTCTAAATCTATATCATCAAATTTTTCAATTAATGTTATTTTTAAAATGTTTTCAAGTTTTTTAGCTAATTTTATGTCGGGAACCATTTTTCCAGATTCTAATCTATTTATCACTGAAACTTTTTCATTGATTTTGCTTCCAAGGTCTTCTCTTGACCATCCTTTTACTTCTCGCTTTTGCCTGATGATGATATTGTAGTCTTCAATTAGCTCCTCAATAGGTTCATCTCTTCTTCTTTGTTGTATGTTCCTGCTTTTTGGTTTAGGTTTTTTTACAAGAGTTCTTTTAGGTTTTGGTGGAGTTTTTAGAATCCTTCCAAATTTAGAACAGTTTTCACACACTTCCATAACAGAACCATCAATTTTTGTTCTTAAGGGTCTACCCTCTATTGATTTGCCACAAATCTCACATCTCATAAAATATAATTGTCTTTTAAATATTTAATATTTTACCCTAAAATTAAATATTTCAGTCCATAAAATGTAAATATTTAATGCCTATTTTATAGCTATAAATTTGAATTTTTAATTTCATAGTGTTTAATTTGAATTTTTTATTCTTTGTTTTATTGTTTTTAATTTAAATTTTTAATATCTTAATTCTACCTTAAAATATATATATTTAAAACCATAAAATTAAATATTTGATACCTTAAAATTTAAATATAAGGGAACATATAATAATATTTGAGTTTTAATTAGAATATTAATTAAATTTATTAGGAGTGTTCTTAGAAAATGGATAATTCCCATCTATCACTTCAAAATAAGATTGAAGATCTTAAAAAAGAAGTACGAATGTTAAAAGAAGAAAATACAAAAACTAAAAGAAATCTAATGTGGAAAGTTAGAAAATTAGAAAAGGATAAAATTTTCACTGAAAACGAAAAAATTAGATTAGAAAGAGAAACAAAATCATTAAGAGGAGAAGTAGAAAGATTTAGATCTCCTCCATTAGTTTTAGCTACTATTACAGAAATATTAGATGATAACAGAATGACTGTAAAAAGTAGTACTGGTCCTCATTTTGTTATAAATTATTCAAAGAATTTAGATCAAAAGTTACTAGACCCTGGAGCAAGAGTAGCTTTAAACCAACAAAATTTTAGTATTGTTGATGTACTTCCTTCTGAGAAAGATCCAAGTGTAACTGGCATGGAAATTGAAGAAAAACCTGATGTTTCCTATGATACAATTGGTGGTCTTGAAGATCAGATAATGGAAGTTAAAGAAACTGTGGAATTACCTCTTAAAAAGCCTGAACTCTTTGCAAAAATAGGTATTGATCCTCCAAAAGGAATTCTTTTATATGGTCCTCCTGGAACAGGTAAAACATTACTTGCAAAGGCAGTAGCTAATGAAACTAATGCTACTTTTATTAAGATTGTTGCTTCGGAATTTGTTAAAAAGTATATTGGTGAAGGAGCAAGACTTGTAAGAGGTGTATTTGAATTAGCTAAAGAAAAAGCCCCTAGTATAATATTTATTGATGAGATTGATGCTGTAGCTGCTAAAAGACTTAAAAGTTCTACTAGTGGTGATAGGGAAGTTCAAAGAACTTTAATGCAATTACTTGCTGAGCTTGATGGGTTTGAATCTCGTGGAGATATTGGAATTGTAGCTGCTACAAATAGACCAGATATTTTAGATCCTGCACTTCTTAGACCTGGAAGGTTTGATAGATTCATTGAAGTACCTATTCCAAATGAAGAAGGTAGAAAAGAAATTTTAAAGATTCATACTTCTAAGATGTCCTTATCTGAAGAAGCAGATATTGATCTTTTAGCAACTTTAACTGAGGGAGTTTCTGGAGCAGATTTGAAAGCTATTTGTACTGAAGCAGGAATGTTTGCAATTAGACAAGAACGTGATAAAGTCATGGTATCTGATTTCATGGATGCTGTTGATAAGATCATGGGTGTAGAACATGATGAGGAGTATAAAAAAGAAGCTGGAGTAATGTTTGGTTAAAATCAATTTAACTATTTTTTTTTAAAATATTTTTTATTTAAAATATTATTAATCATTATTTCAAACATTTTTTTTTATTTCAAACATTTTTTTATCAATTATAATTATTTTTTAATTTAAATTAGCCAATGATGAACCCTATGAGCTCTGATATGTGATGAATGATGGGCGAACTGAGGCTATTCTTTTTTTTATTTTCACGATCAGTTATTTTTTGAATTCTCTCATTTTTTTAACTTATATTTATTTAATAATAATTATATCAAACTAACGTTAGTTAGATAAAATATAACTTTTATTGTTTAATAACATAATTGTGTTTACAGAAAAATAATAAGAATTTGATAAGCTAAATTGGAATTAAAATTATTAAAATTAGAATTATAAGAATTAAAATTATTAAAATTAGAATTATAAGAATTAAAATTATTTAAATTAGAATAATAATATTAAGATTATAAGAATTAAAAGTATTATAATTATAAGATTAAGATTATGTGAATTTAAATTATTATAATTATAAGATTAAGATTATATGAATTTAAATTATTAGAATTAGAATAATAAAAATAAGAATAATCATTTAAACTTATTTTTTTAAATGATTAACATCAAAATCATGAGTTTCAATTATTTTAGGAAGTTTTCCAATAGTACCAATAGCTTCTCCAACAATAATCAACCCTCCAATAAAGTGTTTTCTAAATTTATCAGCAGCTAATAATCCTCTTTCAACAGCATCATCATCTGTTTTTCCATTAACCTCATTAGCTATAGCTGTAGCTAAGCTATCAGCAATACTTGTTTTTTTAGCTATTATTGTAACACAATCTGATCTTCCATAGCTAAGTGAAAACCCAACTGTTCCTGATGATGAACATAATCCTATTGGATATTTATAATTTTTAAATTCAAAAGCTATTTTCCCACTTAATGGTGATTTCCCAGCGTAAATCCCACAGATAACCTTTTTTTTATTTATTTTATTAATAAAAGATATATCTCCTCCATTATCCACAATAGAATATTTGGAACCTAAATCTATAAGGTAATCTATTGAAATTTCTGATATTGTTCCAGCAATAGCTGCCATAGGTCCAACATTACAAATCTCACTAGCTTCAATCATTAATTTAACAATTTTTGGAAGATTTTTTTCACCATGAACTGGGCTTAAAGATTTTAAAAAGCTAGGGTGAGTGAGAATATATTTTTTTAATTTATTTCTATTTTCAAAAATAAAATCTCTAAGATTATTATTTTCTATATCTGTAAGAAACTTTATATTAGTTTCATCAATTGATAAGCTTTCTTTAAAAATTTTATTATCCTTCATTAATTCTATTTTGTTTTTTAAAATATTTATATTAGCTATTTATTCAATCAATTAAATAACAAAAAACTTATTTAAAAGAAATATATAATATTAAAAATAATGTTTGATAAGAATGAAAATGAAATGACTAATGAAACTGTATTGTATAAAGGTAGACCTAATTTGTTTTTTAGTTGTAAAGATATTTTTTTATTATTCATGCTTCTAGGTGCTATTAGCTATTTGACACCACTTATTTTGTCATTTATTGCAGAAATTCAATTTCATTTAGTTAATATTATTAATTTACCTTTAGCTACTTATACCTCCTTTATTATTATCTTAATCTGTTTTTTAATCATAGTTTGGATGTTGTGGATCTTTTTAAAATGGAGAGTTACCGAGTATACTGTAACTAATTTTAGAATTATTTTAAAGGAAGGAATTTTTAATAGAAAAAGTCATTACATGCCCTTTAATCATATTCAAGATATAACTGTTTCACAAGGGATTTTCAGAAGAATTATTTCAATAGGACATGTAATAGTAGTAAATGCATATGATTTAACAGATATAGAATTCACTGATATTCATAATCCTGAAGATGTTCAGGAATTGATATTCAATGAAATGAATAAATATAATCATGATATTAATGAAAAATATAATCCTCATTTTCAAAACAATAACTTTAGAGATTCTAATAACAGGAATAATTTAAATCCAGATTACAATTTTCAAAATCAAATGAATAATTATCCATTGGATGATTCAAACTCTGAACAATATAGAGGACAGAATTTTAATAATAGTAATAATAATCCTAATCCTAATCATTATGATTATGAACATTATGATGAAGATTCTTACAATAAAAGCCCAAATTTAAATAAACATGACAGTTTAGATCATAATATTGAAGAAGCTATGGCAAATTTAAAAGGGGAAAATCGTTTTATTAATCACAAACAAGAAAGTAATGACAATTATTACTCAAGTGATAATAATGATTCTTATAAAAATCATAAAAGGTTTCATTCTCCTAAAAGATCAAAATATCAAGAGCATAATAAACTTGATAGAAATAAAGAGGATAAAGATCTTTCTATTGTAGATATTTATTCAAGAAAGTTTAAAAGGCATAAATAATAATATAATTACCTTTCTATTGTAGATACTTATTCAAGAAAGTTTAAAAGATATAAAAAATAATATAATTACCTTTCTATTGTAGATACTTATTCAAGAAAGTTTAAAAGATATAAATAATAATATAATTACCTTTCTATTGTAAATTCTTATTCAAGAAAGTTTAAAAGATATAAAAAATAATTTTTATTTTAATAACAAGGTGTCTGGTAATTCGAAAAAATTGAAAGTAGGAGATATGTTATTTAACATGTTTGGAGTTCATTAAATGATTATTTCATAAAAGTACAATTTCTATATCCTTTTAAATTTAAATT
>WRMT01000208.1 GCA_009777005.1 Methanobrevibacter sp.
ATTCATTAATTGAAATTAATGATTTTTTTCATAAATGATATTTAATAAGTTTAATAAAAAATGTATATAGAAATTTCAAATATAATAAATCTATTATTAAAATAACTAAATTTATTTAATAAAATAAGAAATTAAATTAATTTATTAAACTATTAGAAATAAATATATTTTACTATAATTAGAATTATATTGAAATATTTGGAAAATACTTATTTAATTAATTTATAGTGTAAAAAATGAAACGTGATCCTTTCAAACAGTATTTTAAAGATCCTGATAAAAAAGCTAAGTTATATTTGCTTGTTACTGGAGCAATGATTGCTACTACTGCTTTAATAACTATTGGGACAATAATATTTATTTTATTATTAGTTGGAATAATCTAAATTTTATTAAATTGTTCATATTTTTAATAAATGGATTATTTTTTTTATTTATTTTATTTATTTAATTTTTACTTTTTTTATTATTTATTTTACTTTTATTTTTTTCATTTTACTTTTATTTTGAATTTATAAAACTTATTCTGTCATTTATCTTTTTTGTAGCTATTTCTACTTTACTTATAGCTTTATTAATTTGATTATCCTGAGTAATTACAGTAGCTAATGGTTGGTTTTTTTCAATAATAACTCCGTTATAAGGAACGTCATATACATTTTCAATAGCTAAGTTTCCAATTACTGATTTTTCTTTTGTATAAATAATTTTTTTAACTGAATATCCTTTTGGGGTTGGAATGGTGATTAACTCATTATTACAAGCTTTTATATGGGATTCTAACAAATTAATCCTTAAAACATTTTCTACAAGCTCATATGTTCCTTGAAATCTTGGGTTAATTTCTATGATATAAATATTATCATTATTTATTATCATATCTACTCCATTAGATCCTATTAATTTAAAATTAGCTATTAAATCTTCGGATATTTCATTAATGTCCTGTGTTTTAGCTGTTGGTTTTTTGGCAACTGTGTTAATGTCCTGTGTTTTAGCTATTGTATTTTCAGATATATTCATGAACTTATTATTTATCCTTTGTTCATTGAAGATAGTGTAGCTATTATCGCTTTTAAATTTTTTTAATATATTGATATCTAGGGGAACAATGTTTCCACAGTATTTGAAACTGTTTTTTATTCCAAAATCTGCTTCTGTTAACATTATACTGTTGGAAATAGCTTTGACTTCTTTTTTACTTCCAAGAACTGATGAACTGATGTTAGGACCAGGTATAAATTCCTGAACTATAAAATCAAAATCTTCATAATTATGGCATTGATTGTCAAAAAATGGTGGGTTAAAATCTTCATGATTAGAATATTGATTTTCTAAATCAATAGCTTTAAAATCATTACTCTTACTATAATTTAAATGTTTTACTCCATATCCTCCAGATCCTTGAAGGGGTTTTATTATAAATTCTTTATCATCATATTGTTTAGCTATTTCCATAGCATCAGATATATTTGTCTGACTTATTTTAAAGGTTTTCGGAGTTAAAAATTTATTTTTTATTTTTTTGTAAAATTTATACTTATCCTCTACTGCTTCGGTGTTTTTGTTTCCAATAATCTTTTTCTTGTACTTTTTAAATTCACCTTTAAAGTCAATTGGTGAGATACCAGTAGATAGTATAATATGATCTACTTCATCCAACATTTCTTTTGATATGTCTAATAGCTTTTCATAGCTATAATTGGTTTCAAAATATTGGCATGTTTTTCCAGATTTTTGATTTAATATATGTTTTTCTAAGTAAGGGGCTTTAAAATCTAAAGTTGAAAAATAACTTGCAGAAAAGAGGATATAATCTAGTTTAAGTCCAGAATTTACAATTGCTCGAGTATTAATTCCTAAAATAAGCAATTTTTCCATTGACATACACTCGATAAATTCTTAAATTAAAAAGAGATCAGTAGAATTAAATCAAATTATATTTAAATAAAAAAAGAAATTAGAATAGTCCCGAGCGGAGTCGAACCGCCGTCTCCGGGTCCAAAGCCTAGAAGGATTACCACTACCCTACGGGACTATAAATACATTGATGAATTTTGCATGTTATTTACTAATTTTATACAAATTCATACTTGATATTACTTACTATTGTATTATTCAAATCTATTAGCCAAGAATATCAACACTTTTAACTTTAATAAAAGTTATATTTAAATCTATTGGTTATAGATTATGTTTATTATTCAATATTTTTCATTTTCATGAATTTAAAGAATCAATATTTTTCTAAACTTGCTTATTTGATTGAAAATAGCTATTGTTTGATTTATTATAGTATTGGAAATAAAGTTTTTATTTAATGATTTTTTTAAACTTTTTAATTATTATTTGTTAATTAATCTAAATTATAAAAATTTATATTTTTTAATTAAAATAGTTACCAATCCTTTATTTTAAAAATTAATATTAATAAAATTGGTTTTTTTAGAAGTTAATTAATTTTTTATAACTAATTTAATTCAAACTTTTCTTAAATGACTATAAATTAAAAATTATATTTTTCTTGATTGATACCATAAACATTCATTAATCCATTTACAATCTTTGCAAATTTTTCTCACTTGATTTATATTTGAAAATTCATGGTTTACTATTTTAAGAAGATATTCAAAGGAATATTTTTTATTTTTTTTTAATTTAGCTATTTTTAAAATAGATAAATCCATTTTAATGACTTTTTCATTATTTTTAGCAATTGTATCCTGATTTAGAGAATTTAGTTTTTTTGAATCCCCTACACAAATATTTCCTTTTAGGTTTGGACATTTTTTACAAAGGTCATCAACTGAATTTTTTAGAATTACCCTAATTTTTTTGTCATTCTTTAATTTATGAAGTTTTTCTTCTAAATTTTTCTTGAATTTTTCATCATAGCCATAACCTTGGTATCCTTGTAAACAAAGAAGATGATGAGCTCGTAATTCTATTATATGATCTTTTTCTTCCATATTAATCCACATTATTAATATTATTGAGAAATAATTTTAATATTATTGAGAAAAATAGCTGATTTAAATTAATATTAATTGTAAAATGGATAAAAGAAGTAAAAATTTAAAATTATAGTATTTGACAGAATGCTTAAAAATATTAATTTCTATGAAATTATCAATTTTATTAATTAATAAAATGTTTAAATAAATGTTTAAATAGATTTTAAACAAGTGTGATTATATAATTTTTAAACCAAATATCGAATACTATAGAAGTATTTTTAAAATAGTTGTTAACTTTTTAATTATTTAGGTAAAACTGCTTTGGATAATGCAGCTACGCCCCATATTTTAAATAAGTCCCCTATAATAAATGGAGCAAGACCCATCATGATTAATGTCATGATATCTGGAAAAGCACCTTGGGTGTAGTACATCCAAACACCTAAACCAATAAGTCCAGGAATATATATGCATCCAAAATTAGCTATTAATAATAAAATAGACATTTTTTTGAATTTTCGACTTTGTGAATATTTTTCTGCAAAGTGTCCAATGAATGCAGCTGCAAATATAAATCCTATAAAATATCCAAATGTAGAACCTAGGAAAACACTTAAACCACTAGTCATTTCACCAAACCAAGCTATTCCTAGAATTCCACCGAGAATGTATATAACTTGACTTAAAACTCCAAACCTTTTTCCAAGGAATAACCCTGAAATTAAAACTCCAAAGGTTTGTCCAGTTATTGGAACTGGGGTCCAAGGAAGAGGTATTACAATTTGAGCTAATAAACCAGTTAAACAAGCCATTAAGAATGCCATAGCTAGTTTTTCAACATTCGTCGCATTTTGAATTCTATTAAATAAATTCTCTCTTTTTTGATAATATAAATCAATATTGATATTCATGATAGTTTCTCCATTACATAGTTATTTAAGAAATTATATGAATAAGAACTAACTTCAACCTAAAAACAATTGAACGAATTCTTATTATATGCAATAGTAAAAATTTTTAATTTATGAATAATGAATGTTTGTTTTAAATCTTATAAAACTTTTTTTATTTGATTCTAAAACCTTTTTAAAATACTGGGACTAAATCTTTTAAAAGTAGAATAACAGAATTTAAAATGCTTTAATTTTTTAAAAATAATGATTATGTCCAATTTCACATATAAGAAGGAAAAAATTAAAAAAAATTAATTGTGCATTAGTATCATTATCTTTTCTAGGAAAATAAAATTAATAATTATAATATATTCATATGCTTCCTTTTGTATAATATACTCATATAATCTATTTTTATAATATATTCATATGTTTCCTTTTGTATAATATACTCATATAATCTATTGTTATGACAATTTAATTTTAAATGTTTTTATACTTTGAGTTACATATTATAAGTATGAAGCATAGAAAATTGGAACTTAGTGAAAATGATCATAAGTACTTGAAAAAGATGGTTAAAAAGGCAAAAGAAATTAATAGGGGTAGAATTCTTTTACTTCTTAACAAAGGAAAGAAAAATGAAGATATAGCTGATTATTTAGATATTAGTATAAGTACTATTGCTAAAATTAAAAAAAGATATTTAGATGAAGGATTGGAAGCTGCTTTATATGATAAACCTCGTTCAGGTCAACCACGAAAATATGATGAAAGAAAAGAAGCGGAAATAATTGCATTAGCATGTACTAATCCACCCCAAGGAAGAAAACAATGGACAATTAGACTTATCGCTGAAAAGTTAAAAGAAGAACCTGGTTTTGAAACTATAACTCGTGAAACTGTTCGTATTGTTTTAAAAAAACAAAAATTAAACCTTGGCAAAAAAGAATGTGGTGTATAAGTGAAATTGATGCAGAGTACCGTAAAAGAATGTACAAAGTCTTAAATTTATATTCTGAGGATTATAATCCACAATATCCAATAATTTGTTTTGATGAAAAACATAAACAATTAATTGATGATACGCGATCTAAAATATCAATGAAACCTGGAAGTCCAGAAAAATATGATTATACCTATAAAAGAAATGGAACAGCTAATATTTTTGTCGCAGTTGATTTTAAAGGAGGTAAAAGAGATATAACTGTTACAGACAGAAGAACTAAGAAAGATTTTGCATTTTACATGAAACATTTAGTCAATGAGACATTTTCTCATGCAAAAAAGTTAAGAATTGTAATGGATAATTTAAATACTCATACATATTCTTCAATCCTGGAAACATTTGAATTTAAGGAAGCAGTTGAATTAATAAGTAAATTAGAATTTTATCCTACTCCAAAACATGCCAGTTGGCTGAATATTGCCGAAATTGAAATTAATGTAATGGATCAAGAATGCACTGGAAGAAGAATTGGAAATAAAAATAATTTAATTAATGAAACTACAAGTTGGTGCAACGATAGGAATGAAAAAAAGAGTAAAATTCATTGGAATTTTACAAAAAATAAAGCAGATGAGAAATTATCAAAACTTTATATATGAAATGAATTTTGAGAATTAAATTGTCATGACA